>CAYUUJ010000510.1:0-2269 GCA_964447845.1 uncultured Anaerolineaceae bacterium | reverse complement strand
GAACTATGAACACCGCGCCGCGACTGGCGCGCACCACATTTGGATTCCACAAGTCCACGCGTGAGTCGCAGATCAAGACTGCGTCCACGCCGACCGCATCCGCGGTTCGCAGGATAGCACCCAGGTTGCCGGGCTTCTCCACCGATTCGGCGACCAGCACGAGCGGGACCGTGCCGAGTTTTATTTCAGCGAGAGTCCTATTTGGTATCGGAAAAATCCCTAGCCAGCCGTCCGGATTCTCTCGATAGGATATTTTCGCGAATACCGCGCGGTTAACGGAAATGACCTCAGCCGTGAGCCCGTCCATTTGTCGGCCGGCCAGCTCAGGGGCGGTAAAGATCGTTTGAGGTTGGAATCCAGACGCGATGGCCAGCGTCAACTCATCATAGCCCTCCACCAGCATTAATTGATCGCGCCGGCGCTGACGTTTGTCTTCACGCAATTTGACCACATGTTTCACACGCGGGTTTTGGGGACTGGTAATATCCATCGACTTTTTATTGTTCCGAAGGTTTCACTTTAAAACCATCCACCAGGATGCAAGCCGCCTGATGGTCATGACTGACTTGCACAAAAGGCGGATCAACGACTTTGCACGCTTCGATCACAACCGGACAGCGAGGATGAAAACGGCAACCGGATGGAATGTGAATGGGGTTGGGCGTTTCGCCTTGCAAGATGGTCCGTTCGCGCCGCTGACGCGGATTGGGTACCGGGATGACAGAGATCAACGCCCTGGTATATGGATGCTGTGGATCACTAAGCACCTGTCGGGCCGGCCCCAGCTCCACCACCCTGCCCAGGTACATGACCGCGATACGGTCCGCGAAATACGCCACCGTACTGAGATCATGCGTGATGAATACGATGCTGATGCCGCGTTTCTGACGCAGTTCGCGCAGCAGGTTGAGGATCTCGGCGCGGATCGAGACGTCCAGCATGGAGACCGGTTCATCGGCGATCAACAGCTCGGGCTGGAGCACCATCGCACCGGCGATCACCACACGTTGCCGCTGACCGCCGGAGAGCTCATGCGGGTAACGCAGGAAGTAATCCTCGGCCGGTCGCAGACCGGCCTCCTCAAGCGCGGTCTTCACGCGTTCGATCCGTTCAGCACGTCCGCGCGCGATCCCATGCACGACCAAAGGTTCGGCCACGATCTCAAAGATCGTGGCGCGTGGATTGAGCGATTCATACGGGTCCTGGAAGATCATCTGAGCCTGCTGGCGCAGTCGTTTCATGGATATGCGAGGAAAGGACAAGTGGGTGTGCGAACTTACGGAGGTCGGAGATTCCAAAGGGGCCAATCCAGCACGCGTGCGACGATCCCCCGCCCCCACGCGTTCCCCATGAAAAAATATTTCGCCATCCGTCTGCTCTTCCAGGCCGATCAATGTTCGTGCAATCGTGGTTTTGCCGCAACCCGATTCCCCCACGATCGCCAGCACCTCGCCGCGCTGCAGATCGAATGAAACTCCATCGATGGCTTTGACAAAGTCTTCAGGCTGCCTCGTCAATGTGCGCACCAGGGATTGCGATACAGGAAAGTATTTATAAAGATTGCGTACTTCCAGCAGGGGCTCGACCGTCATGAGAAAATCACCGGGTTCCCGGGAGAAAGATAACAGGCTGAATAATGACCAGGAGAAGTCTCGATCAGAGGAGGGATAACTTCCGAGCAAATATCGATCTTGAGATGACAGCGCGGATGAAAGCGGCAGCCGGTAGGCAGGTTCGTGAGGCGCGGCGGTGTACCGGGAATGGAGACCAGGGCATCTGCCGGTTGATTGAGGTCCGGGAAAGACGCCAGCAGTCGTTGAGTATAAGGATGCTGCGGGTCGTTATAGATCGCATCCGCAGACCCATATTCCATTACTTTACCGCCATACATCACCACGACCGAGTCGCAAACTTCTGCCACCACACCCAGGTCATGTGTCACAAGGACAACAGCCAGGCCCAGCGCTTTTTGGATTTCCTTCAGCAACGAAAGGACTTGTGCCTGGACCATGACATCCAGCGCGGTAGTGGGTTCATCGGCGAAAAGAAGATCCGGTGCACAAGCCAGCGCCATGGCGATCATAGCGCGCTGGCGCATCCCGCCGGAATATTGGTGCGGATATTGGTCGCGCCGCCCGCGCGGGATCCCCACCATTTCAAGCAATTCACCGACACGATTTTCGGCTTCGTCGCGATCCATCAGGTCATGCAGCAGAAGCGCTTCGCCGATCTGGTCCCCCACTTTCATGACCGGGTTGAGGGCATTCAT
>CAYUUJ010000509.1:0-2273 GCA_964447845.1 uncultured Anaerolineaceae bacterium | reverse complement strand
GTCCCCCGAGGGCGTGGATCTGTGCAACGACCTCCTCCACGTTGAGAGGTGAGATGTCATTGGCCGCCACGGCCGCACCTTGCGCAGCAAACGCCTCGGCCAGCAGGCGTCCGTTCCCCTTGCCCGCGCCCGATATCAGAACGACTTTATCTTTGAGTTCACTCATGATTTTTTAAAATCCGCCATGAACCTGTTTCTTTCCTTTGTGTCCTTGGTGTCCTTTGTGTTTAATCTTCACACGCCGGGATCTCGCTGTTATTCTGGCTGGCGTTCAACGGCAAACCAAAATATGGCGACGGATCGTAGGTGTTGTTGATATCCAGTTCGTTCTTGAATCTGCCGAAGCCGTCGTCCTCGACGATAGAAACATGCAGATGGATGCCGGTGGGGTTGTTGGGATCCCCGGAGTAATCCCCCTGGTAACCCAGGAATGTGCCGGCCGCGATCAGTTTATCCACCGTCCCGGGTGGAAATTCATCCGAAATAAAAGAGTTGCCCTGCTCGTCGGCCATATGAGTATAGTAGACCCAGATCTGCCGGCCGTGCGCGAGCGGATCATCGGGCACGCGCACGATCACCGATGATCTCCAATCCTGAAGACGCGACAGGTACCCGGGATAGGCTGCGATCACGCGCATGGTTCCAAGCGCGGTGCCGGCGAAGATGTCGATGCCCTGGTGGTGATGGCCGAAGCGGAAGGAATCGTCCCAGAGAAAGCCGACCAGCCCATCGGTCGGGAAGATGAACGGTGCGTCGCCACAGCGCGTCCCGGCCCGCATCTTCAAGTCCGGACGCGCGGCCGGGTCGCGCATCCAGGTGTAAACCTGCATCCGGCGCGCGTTGTCGGGCCGCAATGCAAAGAATAGATAAATGGCGGCCGTGCCGATGGCAACCAGAAAGGTGATCAGCACGAATTTCTTGTGCATGAGGCGGATTATACACATGTTCCCAACATGTCATTGCGATCCTCGCCGCCCTGGGCGAAGCGTGCTTCGCCCCTACAAGAACTTGGGCGGCGCACAATGGCAAATGAAGGACGAGTATAATCTGTGCAATCTTTACCCTGGAGTTTGCTCGTGCGTTTTAAAACTCTCTTCATTTTGCTGGTGATCGCGGTCTCGATCAGCGCCTGTGGACAAAAAGCCACCGAGGTGCCCACCGCGCTTCCCACCGATACGCCCATCCCGCTGCCGACCCTGACGGCCACGCCCTCCACGCCCCTGGCGATTCTGGTGGTGCCCGCCGAGATGGACCCGGCTACATCCAGTCTGTACCAGACAACCGTGTTCGAGCTGGCCCAGGCGTCCGGCTTCCGTTTTCAGGTCCGGAATACGCTGGCGCCCTCAGACCTGAGTGACTCTACATTAAAGGTAGTGATCGTATTTCCGCCCGATCCCGGCCTGGCGGCCTTTGCCGCGGCCGCGCCGCAAGCCCAGTTCCTGGCGGTCAATATCCCGGATATCACCGCCGGCGGCAATGTGAGCGTGCTGTCGAACAACAGCCAGGTGGACATTCCGGCCTTTCTAGCCGGTTACGTGGCGGCCATGATCACCACAGATTATCACATCGGCATGCTGATGCCGGCCGGTAATCCGGACGCGCAGCGCGCGCTGACCGCCTTCACAAATGGAATGACCTTTTACTGCGGCCTGTGCCGGCCCTACTATTTCGTCAACTGGTCGTTCCCGCAGTATTATGAGATCCCGGCCGAGGAAGAAGAGAGCCGCTACGGGGCCTATGCGGATTATCTGATCATCCAGCGCCAGGTGGACACGCTTTACGTGTATCCCGAGATCGCCACCCCGGAATTGCTGACCTACATCGGCACCACCGGTGCGTTGAGCATGGGCGTTACCAGCCCCAGCCCCCGGCCCGCCGGCTGGGTGATGACGCTCCAACCGGACATCCTCAAAGCCATCCAGTCCGCCTGGCCAAACCTGGTGGCCGGCCAGGGCGGCGTCAACGTGCAGTCGCCGCTCGGGCTGACCGATATCGACGGAAGCCTGCTCACGGAAGGCAAGAAACGTCTCGTCGAACAGACCCTGCAGGACCTGCTTGAAGGCCGTATCAGTACCGGCGTGCAATAGCCTATGTCATTGCGAGGAGCCGGTGGTCGAGTAGGCCGAGTGTTCTTCGAGGCCGTATCGAGACCGAGGCGACGAAGCAATCTCCTCGTAGCGATGGGATTGCTTCGTCGCCTCGGTCCTCGCAATGACATTTAAGGAAACTCTTGACGTATTTCAAAACCACATGATACACTCCGTCCGCTTATG
>CAYUUJ010000508.1:0-2277 GCA_964447845.1 uncultured Anaerolineaceae bacterium | reverse complement strand
CCATCCCGGTCTATGCCCGTGATGGCCACCTCCAAGCGCGCTCCGAAATCGGGTAGGGATTTGTAAAATGCATGCATCCCATGTTCTTCCTGCATCTCGGTCGCAAAATAGACCTGCGAGACAAGCAGGTCGCGCGGGTCGCGGTAGATGAAGTAGTTCACGCGACCGGGCCGGCACAGGTATGCCACATTTTCCACGGAAGGCTCGAGATATCCCCACCCGATCACGCCAGAGGACAAATTCAGCAAATCAGCAAGGACCTTGGTCTGGGCTCGACGCTCACCTGCTTTGGTGATCGTGCGGACTGGTTCGGCCTCCACATACGCGTAAGGCATGATCTGCGTAAAGCCGGCCAGGATCTGCAACAATAAATGCGAACCGCTCTTCGGCTTGGCATTTCCAAATATAGGCGGCGTTTCATCGAATGTAAAACGCTTCCAGCGGAAAACCGCCTGGGCGAATTTGCCGGGTCCGCGCAGATTACGGCGCAGGGGTCGAAGGATTCCCATGAGGGAGTTAACCACAGAGCAACACAAATGGACGCGGATGGATTGATAAACTATTCATCAATTATCAGTGTCTATCTGCGTTCATCTGTGGTTAATTTTCTCCATTCACGCGGCGCAGTTTCTTCAATGAGGCCTTCTCAGATTCATAGACCCGTTTTACACCATCCCCGAGCGAGGCCTCCGTCACACGGATATATTTCACCAGGCGCTCGAAACCGCCCGGCTCCACCGAGGCAGCCTGGTCGTTGCCCCACATGGCGCGGTCCAGTGTGATATGACGTTCCACCATGCAGGCGCCCAGCGCCACGGCCACTGCCGATGGGACGAGCCCCACCTCGTGGCCGGAATATCCGATGGGTAGTTTGGGGAACTCGCCAGACAGGGTCTCGATCATGCGCAGGTTCAGCTCCTCAGGCTCACACGGATACGTGCTGGTGCAGTGCATCAGAGCCAGGTTTTTCTCGCCTGCGATCTCCACCCCTTTCCGCACCTGGTCCATGGTGGACATGCCGGATGACAAAATCAGTGGGCGGCCGGTCGCCCGGGCTTTGCGGATCAAGCCAAAGTCCGTGAGCGAGGCGGATGGGATCTTATAGGCAGGCGTATCGAATTTCTCCATGAAATCCACCGACGGCTCATCCCAAACCGAGACCATCCAGGCGATACCCTTCGTTTTGCAATACGCGTCCAGTTCGCGATATTGCGCTTCGTTGAACTCGACCTTATGACGGTATTCGAGGTAGGTAATATAGCCCCAGGGCGTATCACGCATCTGCGCTTGCTGTTCGGGCGGCGTCGCCACTTCGGGTGTGCGTTTCTGAAATTTGACCGCGTCCGCACCGGCATGCACTGCCGCGTCGATGATCTGTTTGGCGATCTTTAGATCGCCGTTGTGGTTGATCCCCACCTCGGCGATGATGTACGCAGGCTGACCATCCCCCACGGCACGCTTACCAAATTTTATTTCACGAGACATTGATCTGCTCCTTACCGGAGGCCTCTTGGGCCCGAAGTTTTCTCAAGACCATATCACATATTTCACGCACCGCGCCATGGCCGCCGTTTTTGCTCAGGACAAAATCCGCGGCGCGCAGCACCTCGGGATAAGCATCCGCCACCGCCACCGCCCAGCCGGCGATCTCAAAACAAGGCAGGTCATTGACATCATTACCCACATAGATCACATTCTCTGCTTTGATCATTTTCTGCGCCAGGACTTCCCGCATCTTATCGCCCTTGGCATGGATCCCGATCCCGGAGATCGCCTCCAGCCCCATCTTTTTGGAACGCGCCGCCACAACCGGGTTCGACTCGGACGAAAGCACCAGAGCCTGCACGCCGGCTGCATGCAGCTGCCGCGTCAGCATGCCGTCGCTGCGGCTGGAGGCCACCATCTCGCGGCCATCCTGGTCCGTCCAGACGAGATTATCGGTGATGACACCATCGAAATCGAAGATGACCATCTCGATCTTTTCCGGCATCTTGCGCGGCGCCCTGCCGGGCGTGACGATTTCCAAGCCGCCCATCCCCACCAGATGTTCGTAACGCGCCCAATCCTGCAGGTTGTCAATGTCCACCGTATAGCGCGGGTCGATCAGCAATGGATAGATCACCGCGCCACTCATCGAGCCGCCCTCGAGAATGACTGCGGGTCGGATGGCATCGATATGGCCGGTTTGCCAATAAACAGGCGGCAACGCCTGGCGCGGGGCATTGTAGGGTTCGGGAATGCCAGGTATATCCAACAAAGGTGTCATCGGTCCGTTCC
>CAYUUJ010000507.1:0-2286 GCA_964447845.1 uncultured Anaerolineaceae bacterium | reverse complement strand
CGCTGCATCAGGCGCACGTCCAGCCGGAAGAGGCGGGTCTGCGCATGGTGGCCAGGCAGGAACTTGAACTCGATACGGGGGCCACGCTGCAGTTCATGAAATTGATCGAGGCGATCGAGGACCTGGACGATGTGCAGGACGTGTATCACAACGTCAAATTCTCCGAAGAAGCCCTGGCGGCCCTCGAAGCCGCGTAAATTTGAACCGCGAAGGCGCGAAGGCCGCGAAGTTTTTAAATAGTTTTTCTTCGCGCTCTTCGTGTCTTCGCGGTCTGCTTTTAAAAAGATGACCCTCGCATTGGGGATCGACCCGGGTACCGCGTCCACCGGCTACGGACTCGTCCGCCTCGCGCCGGACGGCAGCCTGAGCGCCGTTGCGTTTGGCGTGCTCTCCACCCCGAAGGAGTCTACCGCCCCCGCCCGTTTGGAGATGCTCCACAATCAATTAAAAGACCTGCTCTCTCTCCACCACCCGGATACATCGGCGGTGGAGAAATTATTTTTTCAACGCAACGTCAGCACAGCCCTCGCGGTGGGGCAGGCGCGCGGCGTGGCACTGCTGTCCTTGCAAGAGGCGGGAGTGGAGGTCTTCGAGTACACCCCGAACGAGGTCAAGCTGGCTGTGGCAGGCTACGGTTCGGCGGAGAAGCGTCAGGTGCAGGAGATGGTGCGCACATTACTGGGCATGCCCGAGATCCCCAGGCCCGACGATGCCGCTGACGCACTGGCGATCGCCATCACGCATTTGCATACGAAGAGATATTGAACCGCGAAGACGCGAAGGCCGCGAAGAAAAAAATTAAGAATCTTGGCGTTCTTCGCGTCTTCGCGGTAAATTGCCCCGTGTTCATCCGTGTTCATCTGTGGTTAAATAAGAGACATGCTCGCAACATTACGCGGTGAGATCGCTCAAGTGGAGGATAATGCCCTGGTCGTGGAAGTCGGCGGGGTGGGACTGCGCGTCTTCGTCCCGGCGCCTCTGCGGGTGCGGATGAAAGCCGGCGAACAGGCTTTTCTCTTTACGCATCTGGTCGTCCGTGAAGATGCGCTGACCCTCTACGGATTCGAATCCCAGGCCGATCGCGATCTGTTCAACATGCTGCTCGGTGTGGACGGCGTCGGCCCGCGGGTGGCGCTGTCGGTGCTATCCACGCTCACGCTGGATGCCATCCAGCGCGCGGTCTTTGCAGAGCAGAGCGAAATCCTGTCGCGCGTCCCGGGTGTGGGCAAGAAAACTGCCCAGAAGATCACGCTCCACCTGCACGATAAGCTCAAACCGGGTGATGTGCTCAAATCTGTGGCGGGCATGACCGATGCGGACAGCGAGGTGCTGGCGGCACTGACGGCGTTGGGCTACTCGGTGGTCGAGGCGCAATCCGCCATTCAATCGCTGCCGAAAGATGCGCCGGAAGAGGTGGAGGAACGCCTGCGCACCGCGCTGGGGTATTTCGGATAATAAACCGGGATCTGTCGCTTGACAGGTCCTTGATTTTATAGCATAATTATGAATATATGAGCAGTTATTCATATATTAGGAATTTCAATGAAACTGACTAATTCAAATGCCGCTCATCTGGCTGAGCTATTCAATGCCTTGAGTGACCCGAATCGTCTGCGTATCATTTCCACCTTGCTGAAAGGGGAAAGAAATGTGGGCGATCTGGCCGCGGGCATTGACCTGTCCGAATCAGCAGTCTCTCACCAGCTGCGCGGGCTGCGCCAGATGCGCCTGGTGCGGGCGCGCAAGGCCGGCCGGCAGGTGTTTTACTCGCTGGATGATGACCACGTCGCGCGGCTGTTTCAAATGGGCCTCGAGCATGTGGAGCATGGATGACCTCCGCCTTTCTGCGTACCTTTCTTCCGATCTATTTTGTATTATTTATAGGCCTGGCTTTCTTCTGGCGTATATATCGCGTTTGGAAAAGCTCCGGCCATAATCCATACAAACTCGGTGGCAGCGACTCGGCGCACGATTTCATCGGACGGCTCTTTGGCGTGCTGTTGAGCGCCGGATTGGCGGTGGTTGCTCTGTATGCTTTCTTCCCAAACGCCTACCCGTATATGCTTCCTGTTTTCTGGCTGGACCTTCCATCCCTGAAGTGGAGCGGAGTGATCCTGCTGGTGGTGGGTTTGACCTGGATGATCATTGCCCAGGAAACGATGGGGCAGTCCTGGCGGATAGGCGTGGACCAGGAGGTTCGCACGGAACTCGTGGAGCAAGGCCTGTTCAAGATCTCGCGCAACCCCATCTTTCTTGGCATGCGCGTCATTCTGCTCGGTTTGTTCC
>CAYUUJ010000506.1:0-2293 GCA_964447845.1 uncultured Anaerolineaceae bacterium | reverse complement strand
GGCTGGAATCCTCAAGCGTTATGGTCTGCGCGCTGATAAGCGCCTTGGTCAAAATTTTTTGCAGGACCCATCGGCTTTGGAAAAAATCGTCCGCGCGGCCGAGATCGATAGCTCAGACACCATCCTTGAGATCGGACCCGGGCTTGGAAGTCTGACGCGTTATCTGGCGGTCGCTGCCCGGCAGGTGATCGCCGTCGAATTGGACGAGAAGCTGCTCCCGCCTTTGAAAGCTGTACTTGCGCCGTATCCGAATGTCAATTTGATCCATGGCGATATCCTCAAGCTGTCTCCGGTCGAATTAATCGATCAGCCGGGCTATATAGTGGTTGCGAATATTCCATACTACATAACCTCAGCCATCCTCCGACATCTTTTAGACCGGTCTCCGGATGAAAAAAAACCGCGCAGGCTGATCCTCACGGTTCAAAAAGAGGTCGCGGAACGGATCTGCGCAGCGCCAGGGGATCTTAGCTTATTGGCTTTGAGTGTACAGATTTATGGCGAACCGCGCATCCGGGACCGAATTCCCGCCGGCGCGTTCTTTCCTGCGCCAAAAGTGGACTCAGTGATCTTAACGATCGATATTCATCCCGAACCTCTAATTCCGGAATCCCACCTGGAGGTCTTCTTTCAACTTATCAAATCCGGGTTTGGTCAGAAAAGGAAAACCTTGCGGAATTCACTCTCCGCTGGATTACATATGAGTCCTGCAGATGCAGAAACCTTTTTACGGGAGGCGGAAATTGACCCTCAACGCCGCGCTGAGACTTTGTCTATCCCGGAATGGAATCGGCTGACAAGAGATCGCGTAGCGAGAAAGAATAAGAACTCATAGTCCATCCCGGATCTGCACAGCGGCCTGCTATTTTTTGAGACGGACCAATTCCGTCTTCAGGGGCTCGGCCGCCGTGAAAGGTTGGGCAGTCGCATCCACCGTGGACGTCATCACCTTCAACCGATTTGTATTACCGGCGATGTGTTCGCGATCCTTGATCGGGAAAAAATAATCCAACGCCTGTTCAAGCCGCGTCCGCAAACGTTCCTCGAGCGGGATCAGGCCGGCAGGATGGACCACCAGGATGAATTCGCTTGCGCCTAAGTGGCCCAGAAAATCTTCCGGGGATCCACCTTCGCACATGCTGTTGAGAACCATGACGCTCACCGCCCGCAAAACATCGTCAGAAGCCACGAACCCATACGCCTCACGGAAAGCATCCATATTTTCCAAAGAAACCAGCAGATATCCTCGTCCGCCCTGTGCCACAGCTTCGGTCAATCGTTCATTGACCACCCCGCCCTCCGGCACTCCGCTGACCGGATTAGTGAGCGAGCCCTGGCTCACCCGTTTCAGAGGATTGTGAACACGCAGGCGTAATTCCTGGATATCAAAAGGTTTGGTGATATAGTCGCTAGCCCCCAACTCGAGCCCCTGCAAACGGTCCAAACGATCCCGTTTTTCAGTCAGGAATATGATTGGGATATCATGCGTGCGTCGCTCTTCGCGTAAACGGCGGGCAACTTCATAGCCGTCGATATCGGGCAGGCGGATATCCAGGATCACAAGATCGGGGGTTACTGTTTGTGCAGACCGCACGCCATCTTCCCCCCAATTCACCGTGAAGACCTCATAGCCCTGAACACGGAAGTATGCGTTCAGCATTTCTGCAACGTCGAGATCATCTTCGACGATCAGGAGCTTGGGCCCGGCTTCTGCCACGCTCGATCAGCCTAGCTAATTGGTTCTTTTTGAATGATGAATTCACACACGTCATCGCCGACTGCCACGCATTTAGACTCGTTGACGCGGAATTCATTGCCCCCCGAAACCCATTTCAAGGCTTCCTGCAGCAAGCCTGTCGCGATGAAACAGACCGGTTTATCCGCTCCCTGGCGACCCCAGCAGACGGGGCATTTATGGATGACCCAGATGAACTCGTCATCCTTTTCTTCGACGGTGCTGTATTGGTCGCTTAATTGTGAAAATATTTTCGCAAAGGCCGGCAAACCGATCCTGAGCTTGGATTGTAAAGGCAAAACCACAAACGCCAGGTCGGCTACACCAGCCAGCGCGCCAAAGTTTTTCAAAGCATCTGAAAATGTCGCCCGACCCGCGCGCAACGCCAGGCCGCGCCCGCCACGCGGTCCGTACATTTCTTCCAGGGCGGTTCCAACCGCGGATAATTCTGTAAAATCGAATCCTTTATCCAGGTTATCCGGGGGATAGATCTCGATATAATTCGTCAGTCCGCCCAGATTGAGGATGGCATTCAAGCCGTTCTTGCCCATCACCTCT
>CAYUUJ010000505.1:0-2294 GCA_964447845.1 uncultured Anaerolineaceae bacterium | reverse complement strand
CCCGGCCGGCACGAGACGGTTTATCAGGCCAAATTGAAGCGCTTCCTGCGCCGAGAGAGTCCGATTGTTCAGGATCATTTCCATCGCCAGGGCTTTCCCAACCGCACGCGTCAGGCGCTGTGTCCCGCCTGCGCCGGGGAAGACGCCGATGGTGATCTCCGGCTGACCAAATTTGGCAGTCTCGGAGGCAACGATCATATCGCACGCGAGGGCCAGCTCACAGCCGCCGCCCAAAGCCCAGCCCGATACCGCCGCAATGACAGGCTTGCGGATCGTGCGAATGCGTCCAAAGACCGCGATCGGGTCATTCTGACTCATCTCCAGGGCGCTCTTGTCCGCCATCTCTTTGATATCCGCGCCGGCCGCGAAGGCTTTTTCGCTCCCGGCGATCACCATCACGTTGACCTGTTCATCCTTATCGAAACCGTCCAGGGCGTCCATCAACTCTGTTAACAACACATTGCTCAGCGCGTTGAGCGCTTCGGGTCGATTGAGCGTGATCAGACCGACGCGTTCGCGTGTTTCGGTTAGAATTTGCATCTTAAAAACCTTTTCTGTACACTGACCCTTCGACGGATTACACGGAGTTTCACGGAAAAAATCCTTTAAAAAACCTGCCCTTTTCCGTGTTTTCCGCGTAATCCGTGTACCGAAAGAACGGACCAGGACTGAAGGATCTTTCTCCTAGAACTGCCCCTCCAGATACGCGCGCGTGCGCTCCTGCTGGGGATTCTCAAAGACCTGCTTTGCAGGGCCGGCTTCCGCGACTTCACCCAGATACATGAAGATCACGTAATCCGCCAGCCGCTTGGCCTGACGCAGTGTATGTGTAACGACCACCGTCGTATATTGATGTTTGAGGTCCAGCAGACGCTGCTCGATATTCTGCGACGAGATCGGATCCAGCGCGGAGGTGGGTTCATCGGCCAGGATGATCTCCGGTTCGACGGCCAGTCCCCGGGCCAGGCACAAGCGCTGCTGCTGCCCGATCGAAAGACTGGTGGCAGGGTCGCGCAATCGTTTCTGGACTTCATCCCACAAGCCGACGACCTCCAGATAATGCTGGACGGCGGCTTTATATTGTTTCCGGCTTTTTTTCATCCTATGGATATGCATCCCGTACACGACATTATCATAAATGGACATCGGCAGGGGAGAGGGACGTTGCGCCAGCAGACCGACGCGCTTGCGCACCTCGGTCACGTCCACTTCGCGGTCGTAAATATCCTGGCCATCCACCAGCACCTGGCCGGAGATACGCGTACCGTCGGTCAGTTCCAGGAAGCGATTGAAACTCTTGAGCAGCGTGGTCTTTCCGCAACCCGAAGGCCCCATGATGACCGTGATCCCCTGCTTGGGGATCTCGATGTTTATGTTTTTCAACGCCTGCTGCCTGCGATAGAAGACATTCAGGTCGTGAACTTGAATATGAGCATCCATGAAAAGGGTCCCTTATTTGACGGTGTATCGATTAAGACGGGCCGAGAGGATGCGCGAGCCGAGGCTGACCGCCAGTACGATCAAAGTCAGGATCAATGCCGAGGCATAGCCGCGCTGTTGCACTTCAGGAAAAGGCGAGCCGAGCTGAAAGAAAACTGCCAACGGCAGGGACGCTGTGGGACGCATCAACGAGGTCGGCAGGCGGTCGGTATAGCCGGCCGTGAATAACACGGAAGCCGCGTCGCCGATGCCGCGTCCGAAAGCCAGCAAGACCGCGGTGACGATGCCGGGCAGCATCTGGCGTGTGATCACGCGCACGGCTAATTCGAATTTCGTCGAACCCAGGCCGAGGGCGGCATGTTCCAGTTCGGCCGGCATGCGGCGGATCACCTCGTCCATTGCGCGTGCCATGATCGGTAGTTCCACCAATGCCAGAACGATAATCCCGGCCAGCAGGGAAGCGCGCAAGCCGAGCACGATCATCAGCGTAAAGCCGAAAGCTCCATACACGATGGACGGGATGCCCCACATGACATCCAGCGAGAAGCGGACATATTGTCCCCATTGCGAGTCGCCCAAATAGGTTTTCAAATACAGGGCAATGGGTATGCTGAAGAGCATGGCCAGGGCCGTGCCCCCGCTGGCCAGATAGAGCGAACCCAGGATCGCGTTCAGCACGCCGCCGTCCTTGCCCATGTAAAAGCCCCCCTCCGGCACACGCGTGATCATATCCAGCGTGAGCGCCGGCAGCCCGCGCGACACGATCGTCCACAGGATCAAGCCCAAACTGCCGGCCACGATGAACAAAGAGACGCGCATGGCGGCTTTCATGACACTCTCCACCAGGTGGCGGC
>CAYUUJ010000504.1:0-2316 GCA_964447845.1 uncultured Anaerolineaceae bacterium | reverse complement strand
ATCTGTCTTTTCCGTTCCATGTTAAGCCCTCCTCTGCCACCCAATATATTCACCCCTGTCTACCGGGCACATTGTTTATTCGCCCAAATGTTCCATCATCTTACTATCCTTCTATCAACAAAAATGTGTTAAAATGGTAGAAATCAAACGGGTATCACTCCTGTCGGAACCCCCATTGTTTCAAGATATTCCACTGTAGCGGGCAGGTCGAGCACCGATTTCGCGCCTGCACACACGACGATCATTGGAATTTCAGACAACGCCTTCAGGTCGTTCGAGACATCAAAACGCTGCTCGACATGCAGGTCAGCGATACCACCCAGGACAAAACTTTGGTGTACCCCGCCAATGCCGCCGGTGGCAAGCACCTGTATGCCCACTTTGTTGGCGGCAAACATTGTCCCAGCTACCGTCGTCCCGCCGATTGTCCCTTTAAGCAAGGCTGCGGCATAATTCCGCTGGCTGACCTTGATTGCACCGTCCGCATAGGCAAGACGTTCCAGTTCGGACCGACCCATCCCGACCAGGACTTTGCCATCCACTACGCCAATCGTCACCGGGATGGCTCCCTCCTCACGGACAGCCTGCTCCATATCCTGGGCAAGAGTCAAGTTTTGGGGACGAGGCAGACCATGCGTGATAACAGCCGACTCAAGTGCCACCACCGGATACTTCTGTGATTCAGCCCGGGTTATTTCAAAGGCAGGCACAATAGTTTTTGTAAAATCAATCACAGCTACCTCTGGAACATCGATCCAGGTTAAAGAAAAAAAGAGTAGAAAACCGGAACAATATCCCGGCCAGGAGAGTAAGAAAAACCGGCAGAACCTGCCGGAAAGGATATTTTTGCATTGAGTTCCATTCAGTTTGTATCATACAGCACCCCCCACTGCGTGATAAGATGGCAGATTGCGGATTTTTCGTAAGGTGCGAATTGCCTTCTCAACCGTCAAAGGCAGATCCAAGCCATCACGTTCGTAGAGTTCCTTCGCAGAAAGCAATCTTTCATAATACTCACCAATTAATGATTCAATTAATTCTGTATCATTGTCCTGTTGAAGATCATTGTAGAATTTACCAACCGGCATGGTCTGGATCAGACGCAAATGTTCCTGAAGCCGGGCGTCGTCACGCAGGCGTTTAAGTTCTTCGGGAATGCTGCGCATAAAGTTTTCGCGGCTTATTTTCCAGGCTTCCAGGTGATTGGCCGGGATAATTTCAGTCGGGGTCATCCATGTCCCCACACCAATCCAATCCACGTGAAAGCCTCTGTCGGCAGCACGCTTTTTAAATTCTTCGTTATAAAACAAAGCCGTGACTGAGGCACGTGAAGCGAAAACGGCGGAATTCGCTGAAATATAAGAGAAGTCATTGTCGCTGGATCCAGAATGCTGCTCATCCATTTTATCAAGTTCATCTTCGCGGTTGCGCAACGCATCTTCTTCCGGCGCGCCAATATTAGATAAAAACTCACTTAAACCACGCTCACTGATAAATTTGCCAAGTTCCATCTGGATCAGACCAAACTTTCCCGGCAGAGGCGCAAGCCACTCGGGTTTGCCCGAAGGTGCGACACCAGGTTTGATAAAACGGGGGGTCTTATAAGCGAGTGTCTCTACGGCCGTTTGGATGAATGGATACGGCGTATGCAGTGTTTTGGCAGGATTATCGCCGCGATAAATGCTGTAAGAATATTGAATATCTTTTGCAACCACATGGATTCCGTCAAGGCTGCGGGCCCTTACTTCCTGAGTGCCAATGAATTCGCGCAAGTCTGCAGCCTGACGGATGCGCTCAAAGCCCTCGATCACTTTCTTGCCATGTCTATCATGCGTCGTCGGGGGAATCACGTGCGACGTACCATCCGGCCTTTCGAACAAGGCAGCGCTGTCGAGCTCGACCATCACATAACCGGGGCCGCCGATCTGTACGATGGGCGAATCCTGGTCCTCTTCGACAATCTTGCCCTCGCGAATGCGGACAGTATTGTAGCGAATACCAAAGGCAGCCTGCTTAAGAAAGCGGCGCGCCACGCGCTCATCTTTTTCAAAGATGTCGCCCAGATAGATGGCAGTAATACGGTGCATGAGCCAGAAGGGCGCATACAGGGCAATCAAGTGACGGATGACTTGTGGGTTCCACAATAGCGCGCCAACCAATTTCATGAAGCTGGCAGTAAGGTCATCTCCATTCGACAATACCCCAGCGGGAGCCAACAATGAAGCAAACATCACATTACCAAATAATTCACCCCACTGTTCGAAACTGCGCGTACCAAGTGTCAATATAACCGCAATCAAAAAAAACAATGACGAA
>CAYUUJ010000503.1:0-2316 GCA_964447845.1 uncultured Anaerolineaceae bacterium | reverse complement strand
CACGTTGAAGATCGATACATCGCCGTTCCAGTTCGTGATGGATAGCGAGGTGGTGACGAAATACGTAGTGCCTGAAAATGTAGCGCTCACACCCGAGAGCCCATTCCAGCCGCCCTGGACTATTAAGTCTCCAAGGGAGTAGTCCGTGGAATCATAAATAACGCTGCTTCCATCCAGACTGCTGTCGTAATCGGTGGCAACGTAGATCGTACCATTCCCGCTATAAAGTCCACCAGCGAGTTCCGCCAGCAAACCGCCATCGTTAATATTGAGGTTAAAGCCGGAAAATGCCCCTGTGCATCCTGGATCGCCGGGAAGAGCCTGTACTCCTGCCACTTCCGGACACCACATCGGATCGCCGGTGGCAATAACTTCAGCCGCTTCTTCGGATGCCAGCGGAACAGCCTCGCCGGCTTCATCCAGAACAACGATCTCCGTTCCCTCTGGCGCTTGTTCCAGGATCTCAGGAATCGAAACTGTTTCTGCCGCGGGTTCAGAAGGCAGTGATTCCTCGACTGTTACTTCTGTTTCAGATGTCGATTCGGGTGGGGGTGCGCCGTCATCGGCGTATGCCACGATCGGCGCCACCAGGCTTAGGAGCATCACCAGGATAACAATCAGTGATAAGTACGCTGCACGATTCTTAATGGACATTGGGATCTCCTGAAAGTGCTTGTCTAGACAAGAATTCCGAAATACAATAATAAAATCCTGCGTATTATATGCCTTAGTTTATCGTTATACAATGGTTAAAGCTTGATTAAGTCCTCGCAGTTTCATGCTTATTCAAGGCGGGTCTGGCTTTGACCTCCGAATTAGTATTCGTGATCGTGGTTTTCACAGTATGATTTATCTTACTTTTTGAGGAATTCCATGCCTGAAAGCACTGAAGAAGTCATCGGTCATTTATTGCGCGTTGCCGGCTTGAAACTGGCGGCGGCTGAGTCCTGCACCGGAGGTCTGCTGGCCGATCGGATCACCAACATACCCGGCTCATCGGACTATTTTCCCGGCGGGGTGGTGGCATATGCTTATGAAGCCAAGGTAAACCTGTTGGGTGTTTCCTGGGATACGCTCAAGGCGCACGGCTCGGTCAGTCACGAGACCGTACTTGAAATGGCGCGCGGCGCGCGCAGGATCTTTGGTTCTGACCTGGCCATTTCGATCAGCGGGATCGCCGGCCCGGGAGGCGGTCTGCCTGACAAACCCGTCGGGACAACCTGCTTCGCGCTGGTCGCACCAGACGGAGAATGGACGTATGTGCATCATTTTGAGGGGGACAGGCTGCAAAATAAAGCCGCCTCCGCCGATCGTGGGTTGGCCATCATCCTGGAATACCTGGAAGCCATCAAACAATGAATGTTGCAGTGTTGATCTCTGACGATTCCGAATGGCGCGCAGTCAAGGAATTTCTGACCGATTCGGAATTGACGATTCGTCAATTTCCATACGGCGAATCTTTCAATCATCCGATCGGGGAATTTCCGGTGCAATTTTTTCACTCAGGCTGGGGAAAGATCTCCGCTGCTGCCAGCACCCAATATATTATTGACGTTCACACTCCCGACCTATTGGTGAACCTGGGAACCTGCGGTGGGTTTGAAGGTCGTATCGAAAACGGGACCGTTATACTGGTCGAGCGGACGGTGGTGTACGACATGCTCGAACATATCACCGATGCGGATGTGGCGATCCGGCATTACGCCTCCACCCTGGACTTGAGCTGGCTGGCCGCGCCCGATCCGCATCCCGTCTCGCGCGGGCTCATCGCCTCGGGCGATCGGGACATTCAGCCTCTGGATATACCGATGTTGGTTTCGAAATACGGCGCGCTCGCAGGTGATTGGGAGTCGGCTGCCATCGCATGGGTCGCGAAACGCAATGAGAAGCGTTTGTTGATCCTGCGCGGTGTCAGCGATCTGGTGAGCGCGAAAGGTGGCGAGGTGTATGGGAATCCCGGGTTGTTCCAGGAACGAACGCGCGCAGTGATGAGGGAATTATTGAGACAACTGCCGGATTGGCTGGCACAAGTAAAACAAAACGCCTGAGAAATCAGGCGTTTTGTTTTTGCTTTTTGTTTTTATAACCCGGGATTCAGCACTCGTCCGATAAACAGGATCTGACCGCTCTCAAGATCACGGATGATGAAAATGAACGGGCGGTCGATTGTCAGCGTGACATCGAACAATGGCGCGCTGGTGACGCCCATGATCACAGCGGTGGCTGCTGCCGCTTCTGTGCCTTCTTCGTCCACGGCCACAAATGCTTCATGCACAACGTCGCTGATAAGCAGGTCATGCGTGCCGTCCATTCCGG
>CAYUUJ010000502.1:0-2328 GCA_964447845.1 uncultured Anaerolineaceae bacterium | reverse complement strand
AAAATTGCTCCAAAGGACCTGGGCTACCCCGACGACCAGGAAAAATATTCCGTGAGCGGGTGAGTGGAACCAATGGATCGGAGCCAACCATAGATGGATGATCCCGGCCGCCAGCGTAGCCAGGGCACTGACTGCAACGAGTATTTTCGTTTGCTTATTCTGGTTCATGTCCTAGTTTCCGTCTGTTTGGTGGTCAGAACATCGGGGCTATTCTTATTGACCCACGACAGTTAACATTCCAAGCATGCCGGCTTGCAAATGTCCGGCTATGCCGCATACGATCTGATAATCGCCAGGCTGCTCAGGTGCAGTGAAATTGAAACTATGCGCGTGATTCGGCGGGACTTCGACGATCAAATAAACATTCGGCAGATCCTGCTCGTCAAATTTCTCCCCGGCATCCGTTCCGGATTTCATGATGATGAATTCATGGACTACCAGACCGTGGTGCGCGATGTTTACCGTGATCTCCTCACCGGCGGGAATAATGAATGCATCCGGCGAAAAGGCAAAATCGGTCATTTCAACGTTGATGCTGGTTGACGGTCCGCCTGCTCCGCAGGCAGCCATCGAAAGCGTGAGTGCTCCCAGCAATAATAACCTCAGGTATTTTTTCATTATTCGTTCCTTTAATTGAGCCGGGGCAGAAATCGCCCGGTATGTTTCATATATTCGCGATATTCGTCCCCAAATTTCTCGATCAGGTTGGCTTCTTCCTTGGGTGTGCGGGCTGCCATGGCTATGAATGCCAATACGCCTAACGCGGCGATAAACCAGTTATCAGCCATCATCCCGAACGCCACGAACAAAGATGAGCCGACTGTATAAAGCGGGTGGCGCACCCAGCGATATGGACCGTGTGTAACCAGAGCATGCTGCTTGCGGGTCGCGCTGGTGGGGGTGATGCCGCTGCCGATGCTGCTGAAAAGCCAGTAGACCATCACCGCGCACAGGATGCCGATCCCGATACCGAACCAGCGGACCCATTCGGGGAGGCCGATCTTTGACCATGCCATCCAACCGGGGTTCAGCAGATACACAAACGGACTCAGCCAGAGCACCAGCCCGCCGAGCTTTACAATCCTCATAAAGAGCGTACCGTCCACACTGCGCGCGATCTTTTCACCGCTGTCTCGATCAGCCTTGCGGCGGAAATAAATCGAAATTGCCATGCTTGTGACCAGGATAATCCCGGCCGATATGCGAAATATTGATTCGTTCATAATATGTTTCCTTTTGTGTTACCGGTTAAATCGCGGCAGCAATCTGCCGGTTTTTTCCTGGTAAGTGAGGTATTGATCACCGAAGTAATCGACCATCAGTGATTCTTCATAAAGTATACGGGAGGCAATTTCCAATATGGTCATGCCGATCCATGAGATGCCGATCAGCCAGTTCGCGGAAACCAGGATGGTGGAACCCAGAATCAGCATAAAGGCCGAATAAATGGGATGTCTGATCCACTGATAGGGACCGCTCGTGATCAAACTTTGCTCCCGCATCATCCTGGGGGTATCGCTCCAGTTTTTTCCGAGCGTGTTCTGAGACCATTGGAGTAATCCAAAGCCAAACAGGGCAGTAGCTACCCCAAACCATCGTACCCAGATCGGCATGGGTATCGAGGCCCATGTAATCCAATCTGGATGGATCACATAAATTAGAAGGGCCAGAAAGCCGATCAAGCCGAACGTACCAGCCAGCTTTGTCGTCCATCCCTCTTCGCGCTTTTTCAGCGTATTCCCATCCAGCTCGCCATATTTTTTCGTGTAATACCCGCGGTGTACGATAAAGAGCACCAGTAGGACGGGCAGGATGATCCGGAGCAGGGTCTCGTTTTCCATGAGATTTATTCTTCCGATACAAAAACCTTGGTGGTGATATTCGGACCGACGACGGAGGTCTTGCTTCCAACCTTCAGCGTCAGGTTTTCGTCGAACTCGGAATACGCTTTGACTGCGATCCGAGCGCTCGGTACCAGACCCAGGTCGTCCAGGTGGCGCAGGAAGGCAGGATCTTCGCTGTCGACCCGCACGATCGTGGCTTTCTGGGACGGGCGCAGGGCCGAGAGTGGATGTGAGTCATCCGCTGGCAGGATCAACTCGGCGGACGGAATCGGATCTCCGTGCGGGTCACGGGCAGGATCGCCGAGCGCAGCCGCGATCCGGGATTCAAAATCTTCCGAGATTACATGTTCAAGCCGTTCGGCTTCTTCATGCACTTCGTCCCACGAGTAATTCAGTGTTTGAACCAGCCAGGTTTCGAGCAGGCGATGATGGCGGATGACTTCCAGTGCGGCGCGTTCTCCGGCCCGGGTGAGGGTTACGCCCT
>CAYUUJ010000501.1:0-2332 GCA_964447845.1 uncultured Anaerolineaceae bacterium | reverse complement strand
AGGATGCGCAACGACCCGACACCTGGATTGCCCATGTAGGAGAAGATCACCTTGCGTGCACAGTTTGCCGCGACCATTTGGTCGTAGATCAGATCCGGGGTGGCGCGCGCCAGGACCAGGTCCCGTTTGCCGAGGCGGATGATCTCATGTCCCGCGGCGAACGGGATCAGGTGGGTAAATCCGGCAGCGTACACGGTATCCCCATCCTGGACGAATTTAGAGATGGCGTGTGTCAACGATAGGAGTTTGGTCATCCTACTTCCGGTGGTTGCGGTTTTTCGCGTTCGGCAGGTTTGTTTTTTTCCTGGTGTCGTTTGCGTACATTTTCGCGTGCTTTTCGGACGAAGGAAAATCGACCGGCCGAAGCCGGTGGTGGTCTGCGTCGTTGGAACATCCAACCTACACCGATCGCCAGCATCGCAATGCAAAGATAATCGAATTGAGGCGCATTGGCCCAGTCTGAGGCCACGAACAAAATAAACATGCCAAAACCGATCACGAAAAAAAATGTGCCGACACGGCCGATGAAATCACTCATCCCGGATTCACCGCAGAGATGAATGTGCGCTTGAAGGGATAGAAGACCGGGCTTTCCGGAGCGGCGACCTGCAAACGCTCCAGAATACCTTTCGTAAATCCGCTATGCAGATTTTCGGGAAGTCGCTCAAAGTACGGTACCAGGGCTGTGCCGGAGATCCAATCCACGATAGCGCCAGCGTCTTCCAGCACATGCGGATACACTTTTTCGAATACCACGATCTCCTGCGCTTCCAACTTGAATAAAATCTCCGCGTAGGCTTCAATTGACAGGACAGGCGGTTGGCGGCTCCAACCATTTAACGCGCTTCGAAATGGTTCCTGTGCCGAGACTTCCAGGATCAAGCGGTGGGAGATATGGGAGTGATTCGACGGAACCTGGATAGCGAGCTGTCCACCGTCGTTCAAGCAGGCGAACAGGCGCGGGATCAACTGGGGGTGATTTTCAGACCACTGCAACGCGGCGTTCGAGAAGATCAGATCCCAGGTCCCGCGCAGATCCGCCTGGTCACCCTGCTCGAAGCGCAGGCCATGATCCGCCTGTGATTGTGCGCGGGCCAGCATCTCGGGTGAGAGATCGAGGCCAAGTACATCGCTCACCGGAAGCGCGTCTGCCAGCCGCCGGGTAAGTTCGCCGGTGCCGCAGCCCAAATCCACGACTTTGAGGTTTGGCCGGACATGCACAAGTTCCATCAGGTCATCGAACGGCGCGCTGCGTTGGGCTTGAAATTGATGATAACGCTCGGGGTCCCACGGCATGCACATATTGTAGCCCGAAAAAATCCCCTTCCTTATCAAGGAGGGGGATGCAGTGGAAACCAGGATCATTTGACGTGTGTGCGGATCTGCTCGTGCATGTAAAGCGGAAGATAGTAGTAGCCGCCCGCGTTTTTGCCGGTGGAACCGGAGCCTTTCCATCCGCCAAAAGGTTGGAATCCCGGCCAGGCACCGGTGGTGGCGCCTTGCGGACGATTCGCATAGGTCACACCCGCCTGAATGTTATCGAAGAACCAATCGGTTTCCTCTTCCGAGCCATAGAATCCGGCCGTCAAACCATAATTAACGCTGTTGGCGATCTCCATAGCCTGGTTCAGATTCTTAACTTTGCCGATGGTGGTGATCGGTAGGAACATCTCTTGTTGCCACAAACGATGTTCGAAGGGCAGATCGGTTACCAGAGTCGGCTCGACGAAATAGCCCTTGTCGAATCCATCGCCGGACTTCACCTTGCCGCCGGTCAGGAACTTGCCGCCAGCCTGATTGATCTCCTCGCAGAAATTCTTGAAATCGTTATAGGAGCTTTGATTGATCACCGGACCCAGATACGTGGATCGCTCGGTCGGGTCGCCGATGACCAGTTTTTCAGTCGCCTCCTTGAGGCGTGCCACGAATTCATCATACACAGGTTCCTCCACGATGACGCGCGAGGCGGCAGAACATTTCTGGCCTTGCAAACCGAAGGCGGAGCGCACGATGCCGACCGTGGCGCGTTCGAGGTCCGCGTGCCTCGAAACGATGGCGGGATTCTTGCCACCCAATTCAAGGATGACGGGCCGCACATATTTTCCTCTTGCGAAATCCTGGTACATCTTCATACCCACGTCGAAGGAACCCGTGAAGGTCACACCGTCTACTTCCGGGCTGTCTACCAGCGCCTGCCCGACGACGGAGCCGGAACCGGTGACAAAGTTAACCACACCATCCGGGAGCCCGGCGTCACGGAAACATTCCACCATCAAGCGCACGATCCAGGCAGTATCGGAGGCAGGTTTGATCACGATCGTGTTGCCGGTCG
>CAYUUJ010000500.1:0-2334 GCA_964447845.1 uncultured Anaerolineaceae bacterium | reverse complement strand
TCTTTATCCCGAACGTCGGCGAGTCACACCCCGCAGGGGAATATCCGCCACCAGACGCTGGGAGCGGCCATCCCGCTCCAGGGCGATCTGTACCGCTTGCGGGTCGATCTCGATATGCTGTGCGATCACCTTGATCAGGTCGTCCTTTAGTGCGTCGAGCTCCGCTGGGGTGAGATCCGTGCGGTCGTGAACGAGCACCAATTGCAGGCGCTCCTTGGCGCTCTCGGCGCTGTGTTTGCGACCCATGACACGATCAAACAGGCTGCTCATGCACGCCTCCCGGACATACTGCGTTGAATGCGGTCCCAGAGCTTGCCCTGTTTATCCATATCCATGAAGGGGACATTTTGTCCCTGTATTCGCTTGGCGATATTTCGAAATGCCTGTCCGGCGCGGCTCTTTGGCTCGAGCGCTACCGGAGTGCCGCGATTGCTGCCCACGATCACGCCTTCGTCCTCGGGGACAATGCCGATCAATTGGATGGCAAGCAAATCCAGCACATCTTCTGCGGAGAGCATATCGTGGTTCTTAACCATGGCCAGATTTAAACGATTGATGATCAATGCAGGTGAATATTTTTCTTCCGCTTCCAGGATACCGATGACGCGGTCCGCATCTCGAACCGCTGAAACCTCGGGGTTGGTGACCACTAGAACCCGGTCTGCCGGGGCGATGGAATTTCGGAAGCCGCGCTCGATGCCTGCCGGCGAATCGATCAGGATGAAATCGCTATCCGGGCGTAATTCGTCGCACACGCGCACCATGTCCGTGGGAGAGACAGCTGATTTGTCACGTGTCTGTGCAGCCGGGATCAAATACAGATTCTCAAAATGCTTGTCCCTGATCATCGCCTGTCGCAACCGACAGCGGCCTTCGATCACATCCACGATGTCGTAAACGATGCGATTTTCCAGGCCCATGACGACGTCCAGGTTGCGCAGGCCGATATCTCCATCCATGCAGACTACTTTCTTACCGTCTGCGGCCAACGCAACGGCGAGGTTTGCCACGGCCGTGGTCTTTCCGACACCGCCTTTACCTGATGTAACTGTGATGACTTGGGCCATTTGATGATCCTGTAGACTGATTTATCCGGGCTCCCAGGTCTCCGATTGGAGCCTGCCATCCGGGTTGATCTTTGCGATCTCGGGCCTGGGATCTGATTGCGGTTCGAGCAGAGCTGAAACTTCATCTGCAATGCGCAATTGCGAAGCAGACAGATCCAGGGCGCAAATAACGGACTCACGATTTCCCTTACAGCCGGCATGCACGACCCCGCGTACGCGACCCCAAACGATCACGCTGCCTTCTGCGATGATCTCGGCGCCGGGATTTACATCGCCCAATACAACCACATGTCCGGAAAATTCTATCCTCACACCCGAGCGAAGCGTCTTATTGAGGAATAAGGCCGTTTCATCCCCGAGATCTTCAACAGCAAACTTGCGGGTTTCTTCAGGTCGTGGCTTCGAAATACGCGTAGCTAGTCCGAGCAATTGGGCTGTTTTTTCTGTCTTCGGTGATTCGCTAACCACCGCCCACAAGGAAATGCCTCTATCGGAGAGATGGTCCCGCAGATCCACAAGCTCATTCACACCGAGCGCCTGCGGACCCAGGTCCAATGCCAGCCGGGCGCCCTTGAAAAATGACTGACGCTCATCGATTTGTTCGAAGAGCGATGCGCGCTGCTCGTCCCAGACCTCCCCGGTCAGGGTCACAAGCAAACCATCGCGCAAGCCTTTGATCTGAACAGTGGAGGAAGTCGTTTCTTCCATGCTAATAGACCGAATATTATCCAGAATTATACTGCTTTATGCTTGGATTCTCGGGATTTTCCCTAAGGCGAGGCCGCAGTACCTTGTACTTCGTTATGCTTGAAATACTACGTATTTCCCATGCCGTGGACGCAGGATCCCATACTGATTTTTGTCTGAATCCCGCGCCAATTCGCCAAACAAAAGCCATGAATTATGTACGGGGCTAGAATCTTTCGAAAATATTACGGGCTGGTCGACCCTTGCGCGATATCGATCGCCTTCAATTCGAAATATGCCCGGATGACCCGTGAGACGATCGGGCCGGCCACGCTGGCGCCTTCTCCGCCATTGTAAGCAAAAGCCATGACGATGATCTCCGGGTCTTCATAGGGTGCGTATGCCAGTGTCCAGGAGTGTGTCGGCCAGGAGCCAAATTGACAGCGGTTGGCAACACGAGCCACATCGTCACAATATTCGGCTGTGCCAGTTTTTCCAGCCACGGCGATCGGAAAATCCTCAAATATGCGGCGCAGGGTCCCTGAAGATTCGGTGACCGCCATACGCGTCCCGGTCCGGA
>CAYUUJ010000499.1:0-2338 GCA_964447845.1 uncultured Anaerolineaceae bacterium | reverse complement strand
CGGCACAGTTTCCGCGGGCTTGCCGGCGGCGGTCAATCCCAGCTTCTGACGGATCGCCTCCTTCATGGCTTCTTTTTCAGCGGACTGCGAGACCTGTTTGGTGCGCTGCCAGTACTCCTCGATCATACGCGCCGCCTGATGCGGATGAGTCACGTCGCTGAACGGGATGCGGCCCACGAAAGTTCGCACGATGACGTTGCCATAATCCAGCAGGCGGCCGACCATTTCCGTCTCCACACCCACCGAAAGGATCCCACTTAACGGCGCTTCCTGGCGGCTGTCATAGAGCCCGATCACTTTTTCCAGCCAGACCACGCGCTGATTGGTGACGACATAATAATCATTGCTCCAATCGATGGCGCGCCAGACGGCCCAGGCCAGGTCCGCCAGGAAAATGATCCCGCCTAACACAAGCGGTGTTATCGCGCCGGTCAGCAGCGACCAGAATGCGCCGCCGATGGGAACCAGCAAAACCAGCGCCGGCAGCACCATGGCTTCGTACAACAAGATCGGATGCTTGCGCGCCAGGAAATACACCACCTCATCGGAGCGCAGCCATTTGAACTGCAGCTTACGCGCCAGCAGGCGGCTGCGGATGATCATGTCCAGGTTGGGTTTCAGCTTTGGATTTTTTCGGAGCAGTTCATCGAAATCCCGCCGCGCCAACACCAGCAGGGTGGTCGGCAGGAGGGCCGTCCCGGTGGCGGAGCGAGCCCGGTTGGAGATCAGCGCCAACTCACCGAAGTAATCGTTGTCCACCAGCGTGATGAGCTGCTGGTCCTTGCCATCCCGCCTGCGCACCAGCCGCACCTTGCCTTTATTAATAATGAAAAAGCTTTCCGCTTTGGAGCCCTGTTCGAAGATGATCTCCCCCGTATTGTAAAAAGCCTCGACGCATCTTTGTGCGATGACTTGAATTTCCTCATCGCTCAGATCGTGAAAGAGATGGATCTTTCTCAGCAGGTCAACGCGCGCCTCGGTACTGATCACGGGATGATTCTACTGCTTCCTGCATGAATTTCAAACCTTATTTATGACCTGAAATCGGGTTATGTTCGGGGGAATAGCGACAGCCTCTACCTCGCGCGCACGATCGTACATCCATAGGCGGGGGTCTCTGCCGGCGCAGGCTCACGCCCCTCGAGCAGAGAATCAACCGCTTCTTCCAGAAAAAAACGGGTCGCGGTCCGCGGCCTCGACTGGCCGAACGACACGTCATCCACCGCACCGCGATAGCGCAGGACAGCCTCCTTGTCCATGACGAAAACGTGCGGGGTGGTCTGCGCCTGATACAGGTCGGCGACGACTTGCTGCGCGTCCAGCAGGACCCTCGGCAGGCTCCGCGCTCGAGCGGCCTCTGCCACCGCCTCGGCCGATTCGCTTCGATTCGCGGCGATCGACAGCAGCACCACCTGCGCGCGCCACTTCGCCAGCCAGGCCGTCATCAACCCGTCCGTGCGCTCCGAGTGCGGGCAATCACAGGACCAGAAGTTGAGGATCACGATCCTGCCGCGATAGTCGCTCAAGCGCTGGAGCTGGCCGTCCAGATCGGGCAGCGCGAAATCGGGCGCGGGTTGATTCAATTCCATGGTGAGGATTATAGCGTGGCGCTGGATTACAAACATTTACCACAAAGGCACAAAGAAAGCCTCGCTTTGTGTCATTCTGAGCGAGCCCTACTGGGCGAGCGAAGAATCTCCTCTCGGCCAGTAGAAGATCCTTCGGTCGCAAAGAACGCTCCCTCAGGATGACATAAAAGAAATTGACAAAAGTCGCGAAGGTTTCTCCGGTATGAAATTTCCAACGCGAAAAACGCGAATTTGGAGAATTGCGCCAAACCTTTTAAAAAAATTCGCGCCATTCGCCCTTTCGCGTAATTCGCGTTGAAAACCTCTTCCTCGTTGTGACACCACCTGAGACTACAACGGTTTGTGCATGATAAAATCATCCCCTATGAAAAAATGGCATGTATGGGTGGGGATATTGATCAGTATCCTGTTTCTCTGGCTGGCTCTGCGCGGTTTGAGGTTAAGTGAATTCCAGGATGCGCTGAAAGGCGCCAATTACTGGTGGCTCCTGCCGGGGATCGGCGTATATTTCGTGGCCGTTTGGATGCGGGCCTGGAGATGGCATTATCTGCTGGGCCCGATCAAGAAAATACCCACCTCCGTCATGTTCCCGATCACGACCATCGGCTACATGGGCAACAACATCTATCCGGCGCGGGCGGGTGAAGTATTGCGCGCTGTGATCTTGAAACGCAAAGAAGGGGTATCCGTGTCTGCTTCGCTGGCCACAATCATCGTCGAGCGCATCTTCGACGGCGTGGTGATGCTGG
>CAYUUJ010000498.1:0-2345 GCA_964447845.1 uncultured Anaerolineaceae bacterium | reverse complement strand
TAGGCTCACGCGGTACCACTCTGCTTCCCATTCCGATCAAGATCGGAAATAGGCGCTTAATCGAGGATCCATGATCCATCCTCGTCACCCGTATAACGGTTGGTGATTCCGTCTCACTTACTACCCTGGAAAACCAGGATTTCGGTTCGAAGCTCCGGGAGGATTTTCGATCTGCTGTACTGACCCGGCTCCCACTCCACCCGGGCTCGCTGACAGTCAGACGGATCTACTCGTTCCCATCCATGCTTATGACTATTAAAGATTATCCCACAGATTAAAACCGGGGTCAACGCTTGCGTAAACAAAGCACCGCGGAGATAATTGGAGCCATGCACCAGACGCTCGACCTTGAAGGAGTCAAGTTGACCGTCCAGGCGGATGAAATACGCGAAGCCAGGGATTTCTTCGTATTGACCGGTTCGCGCGTGGCCCTCAAGCTGCCACAGCCTCCGAAAGCCTTTTACCGTCATGGGTGGCAATCCTGGTCCCTCACGGCCTGGTCACCGCCATCACGCCTCCCAATCCAACAGCCCAGGATCCTGCACCCGATGCAGACCGATCCCGTCTACGTCCACGACTCCCGTCCGAACGGATCATGGGTGGGCGCGGTGGAATTCCAGGATGGGAACGTGCTCCTGCTAGGAGCATTGACAACGGACGCCCACGTTGCCTTGAATAACGATCAATTAGAAGGCTGGTACGAAGCAGGTTCCAATGAATGGCTCGTGGCTTACGGGGATAAGGGATCGGTCTTTGCGAACTATGCCGATCTGCTCGGCGAGCGCTTCGGGAGGATATCCGATAAACCCGCGGAGCGCGTTTGGTGTTCCTGGTACAGCCTCTACACCGAGATCGATGAGCCTATACTCCACAAGGTTTTGGATGAGATTGGCGACCTGCCCTTCGATGTATTTCAAGTGGACGATGGGTGGCAAATTAATATTGGCGATTGGGAGCCTAACGAAAAATTTTCCTCCGGAATGACCGCGCTGGCGGATAAGATCAAATCCACCGGCCGCCGCGCGGGGCTTTGGCTCGCCCCGTTGATCGCGGTGAGAACTTCCCGGCTTTTTCGTGAGCATAAAGATTGGTTCCTGCGCGATGGACGCCGCAAGCTTGTCTCTGCCGGATTCAATTGGAGCGAGCCGCTGTATGCGCTTGATACCACGCACCCGGAAGTTTTGGACTGGCTGGCAGCTCTGATGAAACAAGTTCGCGCCTGGGGGTTCGACTATCTAAAACTTGATTTTCTATATGCCGGCGCCCTGCCTGGAAAACGTCACATTGACATGCCCCGCGAGGCTGCCTATCGGAGCGGCTTGAAAATCCTTCGTGAATCCATGGGTGAAGACGCATATTTCCTGACCTGCGGCGCGCCGATCATCCCGTCTCTGGGTCTGTGCGATGCGTTGCGAATCGGCCCGGATGTGGCTGCCGAATGGGAAAGTTTACGCGACTCGCGTCAACTGTATAACCTGGCTATGCCTGGGGCGAAAAATGCCATTCGTACCACGATCAATGGATTATGGCTGAGTCCCGTCATCCAGGTGGATCCGGATGTGGTGTATTTTCGTTCCAAGGAATGCAACTTGACGCGCAAAGAGAAACAGCTTTTGCAAGACCTGGCTCTGGTGTGCAATTTCAGAGCCACCTCCGATCTTCCCCAATGGCTTTCAAAAAAGGAACGTGAGGAATTGCGCACCTTTCTGAAAGATCCACCGAAGGTCAAGCAAATCGGCCCTTACAAATTCCTGATCGGCAAGCGCGAAGTGGATTTTGAACCCTATCTTTCCCTGCCTGAACCAGCCTCCGGCTTTGAGGCCCTTAAGGGTAAAATCGTTGGTTGGGCGGCAAGCCAGCCAATTGTTTTGAAGCTATTTAATGAAATGGGAAAATCTTCCCTCAAGAAGATGAGGCAAAGTCTATAAAAAAAGCGACCCTGCGGGTCGCTTTTGATCATTTTACCAGGGCGTCTGTTTTGGCGGCCATGATGAAATCGTTCTTGTGCAAGCCGCCAATTTTATGCGTCCACCATTGGACGGTAACGCGTCCCCACTCGGTGATGATCAACGGATGATGGTCTTCCTGCTCAGCGATCGCACCAACTTTATTCGTAAAGTCCAGCGCCTCGACGAAATTCTTCAGCTTGAACACACGCTGCAGCCGCTTCTCGCCATCCGCCTCGATCACCTGCCAATCCGGAACATGCGGTATTAAATCAGCGATCTCGGTATCAATCAAAGTTGGCTCGCCGCCTCGGCAGGCAACGCATTTAAGTTTGTATAATTCAGTCACTTCAATGCCTCCACCAACAGCCGCACATCCGAGGGTTTGGATAAATGCAC
>CAYUUJ010000497.1:0-2397 GCA_964447845.1 uncultured Anaerolineaceae bacterium | reverse complement strand
CAAAATCCAGATTGAGATCGGCGACCCCTCGCTCAATCCGCGTTTTACGCTGGCGCTGATCCGCAATGTCGAAATCAAACCCAGCCCATACTGGGTGCAGCGCCGCCTGAAATTGGCCGGGATGCGCCCGATCAGCAATATCGTCGACGCAACCAACTACACCATGATAGAGATTGGTGAGCCCCTGCACGCCTTCGATTACGACGTACTGACCAAACGCGTCGGCAGCAAGCCGATCAAGATTAGCACCCGCTCTGCCAAACAAGGCGAAAAACTGACAACACTCGACGGCATAGAACGTGTACTCAGTTCCAGCAATGTGCTGGTCTGCGACGAAAAGGGCCCGCTTTCAATGGCGGGCGTGATGGGCGGTTTTGAAAGTGAAATCTACGATGCGTCGACCCCCCCTCATTCCCCCCCTTTTGAACCCCAAAAAGGGGGGGACGAAAGGGGGGGCGGCCCCGAGATGAAAGAGGGCAAGGGCAAAACCAGTGTCCGCTCGCAAAGCACCACCAACATCCTGCTAGAGGCTGCGGCCTGGAACTTCATCAACATCCGCAAGACGGCCAACGCCCACAACCTGCACTCCGAGGCCGCCTACCGCTTCTCGCGCGGTGTGCATCCTGCCCTGGCGATTGAAGGCCTGAAACGCTGTCTCTATCACATGGCGGCCTGGAGCGGTGGGGTGGTCGCGCCCGGCATTGTGGATAATTATCCCTTGCCGCCGGTGGACCCAATCGTTGAGATTAAACCTAAAGACGTGAAACGTGCACTTGGAATCGAGATCCCAACCGCAGAAATTGTAGCGATGCTCGAACGGCTCGAATTCAAGTGCAGTGTCAATGGCGAAACCATCCGTGTACAAACGCCGCCCTTCCGCATGGATATTGGCGAAGGTGTAGTCGGCGTGGCCGACATCATGGAAGAAGTCGCCCGCCTGTATGGTTTCGACCGCATTCCGGAAACACGCATGGCTGATCCGCTCCCGCCGCAGCGCGCCAACCTGCCGCTAGAGCGTGAGGATCGTATCCGTGACATTCTGGTTACGCTGGGTCTGCAGGAAGTGATTACGCATCGCATGAGTTCGCCGGAAATCGAAAATCGCCTGCTGCCCGCGTTGAGTTCGGGTCTGAGACCCGAACTCGAGTATGTCCGACTCGCAAATCCGATCGCACCTGAAAAGCGTGTCATGCGTCGCAGCGTGCTCGCCAGCGTACTCAACGTCATCGAGCGGAACGCCCGCCTGGCTGATTCGCTGGCGATGTTCGAGATTGGCCCGGTCTTCATACCGCAAGGCAACGACCTGCCTCTTGAGCCGCGCCGTCTCGCAATAGCAATGAGCGGGCTTCGCTACGAGCAGGCCTGGGATACCAAACCTGCGATCAAACTGGATCTCTATGACTTAAAGGGCTTGATCGAAGCCCTGATGGACGCTTTGCATCTCGACGTAACCTACATCCCTGGAGAACATCCGTCCTTCCATCCCGGGAAATGCGCCACCGTTTTACTAGGTAATATTGCCCTTGGAATGTTTGGCGAACTCCACCCATTGGTGCAGGAAAACTACGACTTCCCTGCTCCTGTCGTAGCTGCTGATCTTGACCTGGAAGCCATGCTGGAGGCGATGAAAACCGCCTTTGACCTGAAATCCGTCAGCGAGTTCCCTCCTATATTGGAGGATATCGCCGTTATCGTGGACGAAGATCTCCCGGCTGAGCGTGTGGAGGCCCTTATCCGCCAGACCGGTGGAAAGACCCTTGCCGCCGTGCGCCTGTTCGACGTGTTCCGCTCCGAGCAGATCGGCGTGGGCAAGAAGTCCCTGGCCTATGCACTGACATATCAATCGCCTGACAGCACTCTGACCGATAAGGATGCGGCGCAACTTCGTAATAAGATCGTGAAGCGGCTGGAACAGGAAGTGGGCGCGAGGTTAAGAAGTTAACCAGGCCGGGACAGCGGTTTTGGGCGGTCCCGGTTGCATTAACAGCATAAATTTTGTACAGTATAATAAAATTAAGGAGACCTACTATATGGAAAAGAGAACCGTTGGAATTGTTGCAACCGTTATAACAGCGCTCTTGTGCGGCTGCCCCGGCCTGTTTAGCGTGTGTTTTGGTGCTCTCACGGCAGTGATTAGTTTCATTCCAGGTGCGGATATTGATATAGGCGGCAGCAGTGACCCGACGACAGCGCTGCTTACAGGCCTTGGCGCTTGTTGTGGAGGTCTCTTGTTTATTGCTATTCCCATTGCAGTGGGGTTTATTATGCTGCGAAATAAACCTGCAGAGATCATTTCATCAGTCAGCGATGAACCACCCCAATCATTCTCCTGAAATATCATTAGCAAATCCCGGTTTCGAAAGAAACCGGGATTTGCTAATCAGTCTTCCTCCGGGT
>CAYUUJ010000496.1:0-2398 GCA_964447845.1 uncultured Anaerolineaceae bacterium | reverse complement strand
GTAGGTGAATTTTCCCGTCTCCAGATCCAGCACTCCGTAAACACCCGTTACGAACATGCCTTGCTCGGTATCCGGCAGGAGAAGATCGTTGACTCGCTGCATGGCTTCAGCCGGGGAATCGGTTTCGATGGCGGCTGCCCGCATCAGGGTACGCGTGATCGCCATGAACAACGCCGCGGGAACGCCTTTATCCGCCACGTCGGCAATAAATAAGCCAAGGCGCTGGTTTGGCAGTTTCAACACGTCATAAAAATCACCGCCGACTTCGCGCGCCGTTAACCAACGCGCAGCTAATTGCCAGCCCGGAGGCTCAGGCAGTGAACCCGGAATAAACGTCTGTTGGATCTGGCGCGCGAGTTGGATCTCCGTTTCAAGGCGCTCGCGCACGACCATTTCGCTTTGCAGCCGGTCATTTTGGATGGCCAGCGCAGCCTGCTGTGCGATTCCATTGATGATCTCGATGCGGCGAGCCCGGAAACGACGACCCTCATCTGCTTCCTCGATCAACATGACGCCAAACAGATCATTTTTGATCGAGAGCGGAACGGCCATTAACAAGCGGTCGTTCGTAAACAGATGCTGTTCGGTGTTCTCGATCTCGGGTTCGATCTTCAACCAGGATTTCGGTTGAAGCTTTCTTTTGAGCACATGGGTCAACATCCGATTCTGGGTCCGGGCTGCATCCAGCATTGGGAAACTGCCCATCGGAAACTCGCGATTCCAGATCGCGGACTGGTTCTCCGCATCCAAGCCGTACTCTTGCGATGGAATAAAAACTTCCCCGAGCGGGTCCCACAGATATAAGCCGGCACGCTGAACACCCACCAGAATGGGCATGACACGAATGATCGTCGCCAGGATTTCATTCAAATCATTCAACGTGACGACTGCCTGGGCGACCTGCAACAAAGCTGCAGACGCGTAGGCTTGCTCCTGCGCGGAATCATAAAGTCGCGTGTTTTCGATCGCGACGGCGGCATAGTTTGCAAAGGTGGCAACCATTGCCTGGGCTTCGTGACCATAGCGTCCGGGTGTCGGATGCGCCAGCACGATGATCCCCAAAGGCTGCTCAGCGATGTGCATGGGGGCTGCTAATGAGGATGAATTTTCGTCATAACCTGCGGCGAGGCCGGTGGGCAGGAGTGGATCTGTTGTTTTGCGAATGACAGGCGATTCGGTCAATAATGCACTGGTCAGGGCGATCGAGGCGTCCGCAGACGCCATGCGGGCGGTCTCGATCTGGATCGGATCGAACCCATGAGCGGCCGCCAGGAATAATCCATTTTCTCCCATCAACCAAATGACGGCGATCTTTACCGGCAGGTTGCGTTCCAATTCGACCATGATCGCTTCCAGCACCTGCTCCACACCGACGTTCTCCGAGATCAAGCCGGCCACCTCGCGCAAGCTATCCGCCACCTGACGACGCCAGCGTTCAGACCGATACAGGTCAGCATTGCGAACCGCGGCCGCGATCGTATCCCCCACAGCCTCCAGCATCTGACGATCATCGTCGTCAAAGGCATTGAGCCGGTCGGATTGGATGTCCAATACACCCAGAATGGTGTCGCCGAATTTAAGCGGGATGGCCAGTTCAGAATGCGTATTCTTGGGAGGCAACGACGACGGGCGATAGCGCGGGTCCGAGGTGACATCGTTGGCCAACACAGTCTCCCCGTGGCGCGCCACCCACGGAATGATACCCTCGAGGTCGTCCAGTGGGAGTGTAAAACCGGGTAGACTTTTGCTGCGTTTTCCGCTCCCGGCCTCGTACTCGATCAGCCCGCGAATGGGATGCACGGTGAACAAATGCACATACGGATAATTAAACCGCTCATGGATGAGGGTAGCGGCGTCATGCATTAACTGTTTGAGATCCAATGTGGATGTGACGCTCTTACTGACATCCGCAACCAGCGTCAACCGCTCCGCGCGGCGACGCAAGTCACCATACAAACGGGCGCTATCAACCGCCCGGGCGACGTTGTCCGCCAGTGCGTTCAAGATCAACAAGTCGTTGGAATGAAACGCGCGCCGGCGATTGCTTTGCACATCCATAACCCCGAGTACGCGATCTTCAATTTTCAGTGGGATGACCACCTCGGAGCGCGTTTCGGGCAGACTGTCTATGAAACGATAGCGCGGGTCCGCTTTTACATCATCCGAGATGATCACATCGCCCGATTGGATCGCCTGGCCGATCAAGCCCTGTCCGGTTTCCACTTCCAGGGCGATCGCTGCCTTTTTGCGACCTTTGCGGGCCGCCACTGCACTCGACCGGAAACGCAACGCTTTTGAATCGGGCTCGAGCGTGAATATGGCAACGTAATAAAAATTAAAGGTCTGCTGGATCAATTCTGTCACCCGGCTGGCTAGTTCGTCGACATCCAGACCATTG
>CAYUUJ010000495.1:0-2399 GCA_964447845.1 uncultured Anaerolineaceae bacterium | reverse complement strand
GCGCTTCCTCCAGGAGGCCGGCATGGACGCGGTCAAGCTGGAGGGCGGGCGCGAGCGCGGTGAAGCTGTGCGCGCCATCACCAGCGCAGGCATCCCGGTGGTGGGACATCTCGGTCTGACTCCGCAATCCGTTCATCAATTGGGCGGCTTCCGGGCCCAGGGCAAAACCGCCCTGGCTGCGAAGAAAATGATGGAAGATGCCATGATCCTGGAGCAGGCCGGCTGTTTCAGCCTGGTGCTGGAAGCCGTACCCGGGCGCCTGGCCGGGTTGATCTCACAGCGACTTTCCATCCCCACATTAGGCATCGGCGCGGGACTGGGTTGTGACGGCCAGGTATTGGTCACACATGACATCCTCGGTCTTTTCGACCGCTTCACGCCGAAGTTCGTCAAGAAATACGCCGAATTCCACAATGAAATGCAGCGCGCCTTTGCTGAATATATCGAGGACGTGGAAACCAAACACTTCCCCACCCCGGAACATACGATCGAGATGGCGGATGAGGAGTGGGAGGAATTTCAGAAATTAATAAAATAGTAATTAGTAGATCGGGGCAGGTTTGGTGATGAACGGATCTACTAATATACTGATCGTTGGCACCGGTGCGTTGGCGACATTATTTGCAGCCCGCCTGAGCGCAGCCGGGCATTCCATCACGATGCTCGGAACCTGGCAGGCCGGGCTGGACGCGCTGCGAACGAACGGCGCGCGCCTGGTGGATTCAGAGGGAAACGAACACGCCTATCCGGTTCACGCAACAGACGATCCAAATGAATGCAGAAACACAATACACGCGCTGGTGCTGGTCAAAGCCTGGCAGACGGAACGCGCCGCGCGTCAACTGACGGATTGTCTCGCGCCGGATGGACTGGCCGTCACTCTGCAGAACGGGTTGGGCAACCGCGAAACGCTCGCGCGGGACCTTGGGCCGGCGCGCGTTGCCCTGGGCGTGACCACCGCCGGCGCGACCCTGCTGGGGCCTGGGTCCGTGCGCACAGGCGGGGAGGGGATCGTGTCCATTGAACGGCATCCAGCCCTCGGTCCGTTGGAAAATGCGCTCAAGTCCGCCGCGTTTAATGTAGAAGTCGTGCAGGATGCCCTTTCGCTGGTGTGGGGCAAGCTGGTCATCAACGCGGCCATCAACCCATTGAGCGCGCTGCTGCGGGTCGCCAACGGCGAATTGCTCGAACGCCCGGCAGCCCGTGAGCTGATGGGCGCGCTGGCGCGCGAAGCCGCACAAGTGGCGGAAGCCGAACATATCCATCTGCCATTCCCCGATCCTGTGGCTGCCGCCGAAGAGGTGGCGCGCCATACGGCGGACAATCATTCGTCCATGCTTCAGGATGTCAGCCGGGGCGCGCAGACCGAGATCGACGCAATTTGTGGCGCGATCGCGAAACGCGGCGGAGAGCATGGCATGCTCACACCGGTCAATCAGATCTGCTGGAGTTTGGTGAGCGCCTTATCGGAAAACTCACCACCAGGGCACTAAGGCACGAAGACACAAAAAAATAATTTCGTGGCTTGGAGTCTTTGTGACTTTGTGGTTAAAAACTAAAGGTTTCATAGAAGATATAGTCTCATTTGCTCATTTGCCGATTTGTTGCATGGTAAGATAAGAAAACTTCCATGAGTAGGAGTTCTTCCATGCGCAAATGGCTCTGCTGGCTAATCCTTGGGATCTGGCTCGCGATTCCCGCCTCTGCCTCCTCTGCGCAGACTGAAATCCATCTGAGCAAATTACAAGTGCAATTATGGCCCGAATACGACCAGCCCAGTATGCTGGTGTTGTATGATTTTGAACTGACGCCGGAAACTCCGCTCCCGGCGCGCGTGACCTTTCGCATTCCTCGCAACTCGAACCTGATCGCCGTCGCTTCGTCACAAAACGGCGGGTTGATCAATGCGGATTTCGAGGAGCCGGTTCTCGAAGGGCAAATGAAGATCTTTACGATCATCGTCGATCAGCAAACAAGCTATCATTTTGAATATTATCAACCGCTCGTGCGCATCGGCGCCATCCGGGAGTTTGATTATCTCTGGGAAGGGGATTTCGCCGTGGACGAATTCGTCATCAAGGTGCAGCAGCCGCTCGATACCACAAACTTCAGTACAAACCCGCCGCTGGTACCCGGCCAGGACACGATAGACGGCCTGACCTATCACGTAAGTCAGCCCATGACACTGGCAGCCGGGTCACAATACGCCCTGGATCTGAACTACGAAAAGACCTCCGACGCGCTGACCATCCCGTCCTCCAGCGTCCAGGCCTCTGAACCGCTCAATGAAAATACACCCGGCCGAATTTCCGCCGGCGACTATAAGCCTTACATCCTGGGGGCGGTGCTGGTCCTGATCGCCGCGGGCGGCCTGGGATATTATTATTTGTCCGAGCGCA
>CAYUUJ010000494.1:0-2400 GCA_964447845.1 uncultured Anaerolineaceae bacterium | reverse complement strand
ACGCCTGTGGCTGAAGACGGAGGACATGGTGCGCCGCGCCATGACGAACGGCGGCGTGCCTTTCGTGGAGGCCGCGGATGAAGCCGCCTTTTACGGGCCAAAGATCGACGTTCAGATCTGGAGCGCCATTGGCAAGGAATTCTCACTGGCCACGAACCAGGTGGATTTCGCCGTGCCCGAGCGATTTGACTTGAAGTTCACAAATAAAGACGGCCAGGATGAAGTGCCGCTTTGCATTCACCGCGCCCCGCTCAGCACACACGAACGGATGGTGGGTTTCCTGCTGGAACATTACGCGGGCAACTTCCCCGTCTGGTTGTGCCCCGAGCAGGTACGCGTCGTGCCGATCACGGACGCGCAGAACGACTATGCCCATCAGATCGTTCAGCAACTGCGCGAGCAGGGCATGCGCGTCAGCGCGGACGTCAGCGCCCAACGCATGAATGCCAAGATCCGCTCGGCGCAGCTTATGAAGATACCGTACATGCTGGTGGTGGGAGATAATGAGATGAAAGCCGGCCAGGTGTCCCTGCGCGTGCGCGATGGATCCCAGCAGAACAACATCGCGCTGGGCGAGTTTATCGCCCGGGCAAAAGAGCGGCTTGGGACACGCTCAAGCGAACTGTAATTAACGAAGAGACGATGGTCCACAGACGATGGTCCATCGTCTCTTCGTTGACGATTCCCCTGCGTCATGGTATTATTCGCCCGCTCAAAACCAGCTTAAGGCTGGTCGTTTTTCAAAGAGGAGAAGCTTATCAGCGCCAACGAATTTAGAGTAAATGAGGGCATCCGTGTCCCGGAGGTCCGCCTGATCGGAGCAGACGGCGGCAACGTCGGCCTCGTATCCATCAAGCAGGCCCTGCAGATCGCCCGAGACGCCGAACTCGACCTGGTCGAGGTTTCGCCCAACGCCGACCCGCCCGTCTGCCGCGTAATGGATTTTGGAAAGTTCATCTACGAGCGGGCCAAGAAGGAACGCGAAGCAAAAAAATCGCAGACCAAGATCGAGGTCAAAGAGATCCGTCTGCGCCCAAAAACGAACGAAGCCCACCGCGGCTTCAAGGTGGACGACGCCCGCCGCTGGCTGCTGCAAGGTCACAAAGTCCGCGTCACGATCAAATTCCGCGGCCGCGAGATGGATTATCCCGAGATCGCCCTGGAAGACTTGAAAGAAATCGCCCAATCGCTGGCGGATGTCAGCGTGATCGAGCAGTCCCCCATGATGGAAGGCCGCACAATGCTGGTTGTGTTGGTACCCGGCAAGGGCAGCGCGAAAAAGAAGGAAAAGGGCGAGCAGGCCGAGGTCAAGGAAGAAGCGAAAGCCTGAGTTCAGGCGAGATCGTCAACAAGTCAATCGTCCGCGGGACGTTAGACCAGTCCCGCGGTTTTATTTCTGAAAGGAGCACGCAACCGTGCCTCGTAAAGCAAAAAAATCCGGCAAGATGAAGTTGAAGACCCACAAGGCCACCTCCAAGCGGTTCCGCTTGACGGGCTCCGGCATACTGGTGCGGACCAAAGGCGGCAAGAGCCACTTGCGCCGCCGCACTGCCAAGCGCACCAAGGCGCAACTGAGCGAGATGATCCCGGTCAGCGGCCGCAGTATCATCAAGCGTGTGAAGCGCCTGGCGCCGCACATGGAAAAGTAGGGGCGGGGTTATCCCGCCCGTACAGGCGAGAAGTACTCAATCGTATTCTTTATTATTGCGACTTACGGGTGTATACAACTGGCCGGCTTACGCAGCCGCCGACGCCCGCGAGTTCGCAGGAGATAACAAATGGCAAGAGTTAAAGGAGGCCCGCAAGGGCATCTTCGTCACAAGAAAATTCTGAAGATCACCAAGGGCCAGCGGGGCGCAAAGCATTTGCTGTTCAAGCGTGCCAACGAGGCCATGCTCAAGAGCTTGTGGTATGCCACCCGCGACCGCCGCGTGCGCAAGCGTGACCTGCGCAAACTATGGATCGCCCGCATCAATGCTGCAGCCCGGTTGAACGGCACCACCTACAGCCGGCTGGTGGCAGGATTGAAGAAGGTGAATATCACCCTCAATCGCAAGATGCTGGCCGATATCGCCGTGCGCGATCCGCAGACATTTGCTGCCGTCGTGGCAAAAACGAAATGATATGTAAGGGCGACCCAATGGGTCGCCCTTACAATTTTTATAGGGGTAAAATAAAAGCGTAAATTCAATTCCTGCGAAACATGTTTTGCGAATACGCCAGACTCCAGATCGTTCAACGCGAAGCCACTTCCTGATTCCTATTCCCTAATTCCTAATCCCTGGATCCCATGATCACCTCCAACCAAAATCCGAAGATCAAACTGGCGCGCGCCCTGCTGGGTCGACCGAAAGAGCGGCAGGCAGCCGCGGCATTTGTCGTTGAAGGTGTGCGTCTGGT
>CAYUUJ010000493.1:0-2406 GCA_964447845.1 uncultured Anaerolineaceae bacterium | reverse complement strand
TACGCCTTAAGCACATTTTATGTTTCCCTGATCCGTGGAACTCCGCTCTATCTGCAGATATTTTTCTTCTTCCTGGCCCTCCCACAATTGGGGGTCGTCATTCCCGGACTTTGGGCCGGCGTGATCGCGCTCGGACTCAACTATGGCGCGTACATGAGCGAGATCTTCCGCGCCGGCATTGCCTCGGTCAGCAAGGGACAGCGAGAGGCAGCCATCGCATTAGGTATGACCCCGACCCAGACCATGCAAAGGATCGTCGTCCCTCAGGCGATGAGATTCGCGATCCCGCCCACCGGTAATGAGTTTATCGCCATGACCAAGGATTCGGCGCTCGTATCAGCCACAGGTTTCGTGCATGAACTGATGTGGCGCGCCACGAAAGTCGGGCGGGCTCAATTCAACAGTTTGGAAGCATTGATCATGGCAGCCCTGTTTTACTGGATCCTGACATTGATCCTTTCTTACTTTCAGAATCGGATCGAAACCAGGCTGTCCCGAGGAGACCGGTAAATGGCTCCCATTATCAAGGTTACCGATCTGGATAAGTTTTTCGACCGTCTCCACGTGTTAAAAAAGGTCTCTCTGGATGTCCAGCCGCGCGAGGTGGTTTGCATCATCGGCCGCAGCGGGTCCGGCAAAAGCACATTTCTGCGCTGTATCAATTTTCTGGAAGTGCCGTCTGCGGGGACGATCGAGGTGGATGGTCTGACCATCGAAGGCGGAGAAAAAGGGAAAAAACAACGCCAGCTCGTACACGATGTGCGATTGAAAACAGGGATGGTATTCCAGGAATTCAACCTGTTCCCACATATGTCCGTGCTGGAAAACGTGATCGAAGGGCCGGTGACGGTAAAGCGAATGGATCGCGCCAGGGCCATTGAGTTGGCTGAACGGAATCTGGATCATGTTGGTTTGTTGTTCAAGAAAGACGAATATCCCAATCGCTTGTCCGGCGGCCAAAAACAACGCGTGGCGATCGCCAGGGCCCTGACCATGGAACCCAAAGTCATGTTGTTCGATGAACCTACCTCCGCCCTCGACCCGGAGTTGATCGGTGAGGTATTGAATGTAATGAAAAAGGTTGCGCAGGAAGGCATGACCATGCTGGTCGTCACCCATGAGATGGGATTTGCCCGCGAGGTTGCCGATCGGGTCATTGTGCTCGACGAAGGCCAGATTGTAGAGCAGGCCAAACCGGACGAACTCTTCCGCAATCCAAAGGACGAGCGCACCAAGGCCTTGATCGATCGTTACCGTTCAGGCGGGCAATAGCTTGAATTGCAGAGCATCCACGAAGGGCACGAAGAATACGAATAGATCAGACAATTTTCGTCCGCTTTCATGTACATCGCGGATAACCGGTAGGCACACAGATCCCCGTCAGACTGGGCGGGGATTTTAAATCGGGAGCAGCTAAAAGTCCCGCGCGATGCGATGGAGTATAATGTCGGCTCTCAAAAAATCAATTGCTAAGAAGGCAGCATGTCTGAAGAGAAGAAATCGGAAAGCGCGGAATACTGGCGGGAGCATCTGCTGAGCTGGGAAGCAAGCGCATACTACAAAGATACGCAACAAAAGGCAAATTGGTGGGACGGCCTGTCAACCGTCTTCCGCGGCGATGCGATGTACGTTCGCATGAGCGCCGCGTTGGAACTGGTTAAACCCCATATATCCGGGAAAACAGTTTTAGATGTAGGGTGTGCTTCGGGGCGATTCGCCTTCCAGCTGCTGGAGGCGGGCGCGGCAAAAGTGATCGGCTTGGACATTTCACCGGAGGCGATCGAGCTTGCCAACCAGCAACGCGCCGCTCTAGGTCTGACCGATCGGCTGGATTTCCGCGTGGAAGATCTGATCCATCCGAGGACTCAACTGACTGAAGTGGATATCACGACCGCCCTGGGAGTGATCGAGTATTTCGATCCCGACGCGATGGCTGCATTTCTTGCCAACCTGAAAACGAAATATATCCTTTTTGATTTCCCCGATCTTGGCCGTAAAAAAGAGTTCCCTACCTGGATCCTCAGACAGGTCTATATCCGCCTCAATCGCCTGCCGGGTGTTTATCTTTACTCGCTCGATCAATTTGCAAAGCTCGCGCTGTCATTCGGATTTACCGATTTACACGTCGTGAAGCGCAATAATTTTTATTACGTCACAAATTTGCCCGGGTAAGAGCATGAGCAAAATAGCCTGCATCACACTAGACATGGAAACCGATTACGGAGATCCGGAACCGCACATCCGGCTTCTGGAAAACCCGGAATTTCTCGAGCGCTACTGTGCCATTATCAACAAACACAACGTGAAGGTCACGATGTTCACGGTTACTTCGCTATTTGAAAATTTCGGGGACAAGTTCCTGGAGCTGGGCCGCCGCATTCCTCTGGAGTTGGCAGCTCATTCCCA
>CAYUUJ010000492.1:0-2445 GCA_964447845.1 uncultured Anaerolineaceae bacterium | reverse complement strand
CATGGCTGCCAGCCGCGCCGGGATTCAGCGGGTGCACTGATCACGATCATATCCTTCAGTGCCAGCACCGGGGCATGCGGCCGGCCGGGAGGAGATGGTCCTTGCGGGGCGATCAGCGGCGATGCTGCCTGTAACGCTACCGCGGGTTGTCACTGGGATTATGATCCGTCGGTCAAGGCGTGCGTCCCGGACTAGATTCCCTTTGGGCTCCCGCTGGGAAGCGGGAGCCTTTTCGTTTTCTGTGCGAATGATGTTTATTAATTATTACAGCGGAGCCTGAAGATACGATTTCGCTTGCGAATCCCGAGGCCTTCCGGCAGATCAGCAAAGCAGCCTGACGTGTGCAAACCCGACATCTTGGCTATTGAATAGTGAAAGACATTCCGTATAATCAAAACAATATTTCAATGTAGAGGTCTTATGAAAACAAAAATCAGATCAATATTCTCACCCGCTTCGATCCTCATCCTGGCCGTGTTGGCGTGTACGTTTGCCTCGACGCCCCCGGCAGCGGATGCTCCCACAGCCACCAGCAACCCGGCGAACCTACCGGCCGCATCCCCGGAAAGTCCCGGAGTTCAACACCAGAGCGTGCCTGCTGAATTACCTGCTGCCCGCAGCAGCCATGCAGGCGATCATGATTCGTCGATCACGGCAAACCAGAAGCGCGCCGAAGGCGGTGATCGTTTTACGTTCGGGCGCTTCGAACGTCCTTTTAACGCCAACCCAATGGACGTTTATTATCCCTACCTCGATATTCAGGATACCCTTTTTTACCAGGACCTAACCTGGATCTACGCGGTGATCACGCTCAAGGGCGGGGACGCTAACCAAGCATTGGCCGGAAAATATGCAGTTGAAATGGATTCTGATGTGGATGGCGGCGGGGACTGGCTGGTTTTGGTCAGTCAACCCTCCTCCACGGACTGGTCCACCTCCGGCGTTCAGGTCTGGTTCGATACCAACGACGATGTGGGAGGCGAGATCACGGTCAACGCAGATGACGTGTCAAACGGGAACGGTTATGAATCTTTGATCTTCGATCAGGACCAGGGTGATGATCCGGACCTGGCCTGGGCGCGGATTTCGCCGCAGGATGCAAACACGGTTCAGATCGCAGCCAAGCGCTCGCTGTTGGCAGGTGACGACACTTTCCTGGCCGGGATGTGGGCGGGCGGCGCGATCCTTGATCCCGCGCTGTTCGATCTGAATGATCACTTCACCCACACACAGGCCGGTGCGGCGTTGATCGATCTTGAAATTTATTACCCGATCAAGGCGATATCCGAACTCGACAATTCCTGCCGGATGGCGATCGGATTCCAGCCCAAGGGTAATGAGCCGGGATTGTGCCCGATCGCGAAAGAAGACCTGTCCTGTCAGGGTCAGATCTATTGTATAAATCTTGGAAGCCAGACGGTTTGCTACTGCCTGGATGAGTAAATTTAGTGTTGCGCTCCACGTCTATTCAAAGATCCGTTCCGGCGCTGATGGCTTATCTTTGATAAACTATGAGGATAATGGCAATGAGAAAGATAAACCATTTAAGAAGTGGTTTCATCCTGCTGGCGATCGTCCTGTCCGGGTGCGCGCCTAAGACCTCGCCCGCCACAGCCGAACCAGTTGAGGGTGTGCAACCAGCGCAGCCCACACAAACTCTTGTAGCGATCAATCTGGCCGGGCCAGAGATGGCGGTCGGTTCGAAGTGGTTGTATGTGGATGGCAGCACGCTGGTGGCGGTGCCGGCCGGTACCTTCACCATAGGTCGTGAGGGTGGCGTGGATAACCCGGAACGCCAGGTCAATTTGTCGGAATTCTGGATCTATCGCACCGAGGTGACTAACGGCCAGTACAGGTATTGCGTCGCTCAAGGGCAGTGCACCGAGCCGAGCCTGACCGATAACCCGGGTTTCGCCAACCCGCTAAAAGTTGGTGACCCGGCCACAGGCGTAACCTGGGATCAAGCCGATTCCTATTGCAATTTTGTGCATGCTCGATTGCCGACCGAAGCTGAATGGGAGAAAACGGCGCGCGGGCCGGAGGGCAGTCTCTATCCATGGGGAGACGCAGCTCCCAGCTGTGCGCTGCTGAATTTCAATAATTGTATTGGCCAGACGACAAACGTAACCCAGTATCCGGATGGCCAGAGTTACTACGCCGCGCTGGATATGTCAGGAAACTCCTATGAATGGGTGGCCGACCATTACGAAGCGGACTATTATCTTGGCGCCCCGGCCGATAATCCGCTTGGCCCCGAGACAGGCGGGCAGCGCGCGGTGCGCTCGAGCGCCTTCGATAGCGGCGGCAGTCAAACGCCGGTCTTCAATCGCTTCTTCAACAGACCGGAAGACCACCGCAGCAATCTCGGCTTCCGGTGTGTTGTGGAGGACCCCACGTTTTTTGCGCCATTCTGCAGTTATCCTGCCGTTTACGGCACGGATGGTA
>CAYUUJ010000491.1:0-2455 GCA_964447845.1 uncultured Anaerolineaceae bacterium | reverse complement strand
GCTGGCTGATTAATTAAATAATGTCATTGCGAGGAGGTCTGAGCTGAGCGAAGCGAAGACGAAGACCGACGACGTGTGCCACGAAGTGGTAAGCAATCTCGTCGTTGTAAGTTACATGAGATTGCCACGTCGGGCTTTGCCCTCCTCGCAATGACAGAATCCAACATGTCCATCCGCCCGCTTGACCTGCGCGACTTGCCGACGCTGGCCCGCTATCGAAATGACGCCATCACTCTCGATACCGGCCGGGCCCTGACGCGCGGCCACCCGCTCAGTGCCGCCGGATTCCTGGCCTATTTCAATCCAGCCCGTCATGTTTACGGAGCCATTACGAATGGGTACAATGAACCGCTGGTGGGCGGCATCCTCAATTCGCGCGGTGAGACGTTTGCCAAGCTGTTGTATCTGGCGCCCACCTCCCAACTAAAACATTCCGACCTGCCCTTCCTGATCGAGCATCTCTCCGCGGAGGCAGGCACCTGGGGCGCGTTTCATGTGATCGCGGAAGTGGATGAGACCAGCGACGCGTTCCCCGCCTTGCGTTCAGCGGGTTTTTCCGTCTACGCCTGGCAGAGGCTGTGGGATGTCTCGGGCGTAACGGGTTCAGATCCCGGGTCCGATTGGGCGCGTATGCGGCCGGAGGACCTGCCCGCGGTTCAAAGTTTGTATCAGCAGATCCTCCCGCCGCTTTTACAGTCCGTTGAACCACTGCGGGCGCGTCCGCGCGGATTCGTTTCATTGGATGGTATGAAATGCTATATCGGCTTGAGCTCGGGCGTCTATGGGATCCTGCTGACCCCGCTCATCCATCCCGAGGCGACCGGCGTGGGCCTGAAATTAGCTGCACTGATCGGCCATCTGCCGAACCGCAGTGAGCGGCCGGTGTACGTATGCGTGCGTTCATATCAGGCCTGGCTTGAACCCGTACTGGCGGACCTGGGTGGGCGCGCCGGCGAACGACAGGCTGTGATGGTTAAGCACCTGGCTCGTTTAATTAAAGACGAACAGACTGTGCGCGGCGCGCAGCCCACGGGCGTGACAGTGCAGCCTTCGCGGGTCAGTCGTATCGCAAATAAAAAATAATCTTCGGATGAGTCAAAGGCCGGGAGAAAAATATGCCTGACGAAGCGCGAGATATTCAAGTTTTTCACCAGACCCGGGGTGTGATGATCGTATTCGGTGTCTTCACGGCAGGGCTGGCCTGTGCGGTATTATCTGCTCTTTTTAATGCGGACAGCCGCTTCCTGGCAGCCATGTTCGTGCTGATCTTCGGAACTGGATTTGTTATTTTATTGGTTAACCTGTCCAGAAGCTTGACGCTCCATGGACCTCAAATCACCATCGCATTTACGGCCGGGAAAAAAAGATCCATGCCGGTGAAGTCAAAGACATCTACATCCAGGAAAGATTGGTGCGGGGTATCCGGTCGCATTAAGTGCACCTAAGGCTGAAGGACGGCAAAGATCTGATGTTGAATAACTACAAGGAAGGATTTCCTGCCCTCAAGTACGCCGTTGAGAAATGGTTCGAGAAATACAAGCCGGCGGCATGATGCGGCGGACATTGAACGATTTTTCTGTATAATAGACTAGTTCAAAAACAAAAAGCAAAAACAAGAAGCAAAAAACAAAAACATGACCCAATTAAAGATCACCGACGACCTCGACGCTCTTCTGAGCGTCCTTCCAGACGATATACATCTGGCGGTCGAAAAAGCGGACGACAGCGATAACCTGCTCGAGATCATCCTCGATCTGGGCCGCGTGCCGACTGCACGTTATGTCGAGCGTGAGATCACGCTTCGGCAAGTCGAAGTCACGCGCCCCGAGATCGACTATGTGGATGAGCGCACCGGCGAATTCGACGCCGATAACCGCGCCGGGATCGAGCGCACGCTGCATCGCATCTCTGCCATCCGCAACCGCCGCAGGCATATCGTCGGCCTGACGCTGCGCGTCGGCCGCGCCGTGTATGGCACGGTCGATATCATTCAAGACATCATCGAGAACGGCAAGTCCGTGCTGATCCTCGGCCGTCCCGGCATCGGCAAGACCACACTGCTGCGCGAGTCGGCGCGCATTCTGGCGGAGAACAAGCGCGTGGTCATTGTGGATACATCCAACGAGATCGGCGGCGACGGCGACGTGCCGCATCCGGCGGTCGGCAAGGCGCGCCGTATGCAAGTCCGTGAGCCGATGTTGCAGCACGAAGTCATGATCGAAGCCGTGGAGAACCACAACCCCGAAGTGATCGTGATCGACGAGATCGGCCGCGAGCTGGAAGCCGCCGCGGCCCGCACCATCGCCGAGCGCGGCGTGCAGTTGATCGGCACGGCGCACGGTCAGACCCTCGATAATCTTTTACTCAATCCCACCCTGAGCGACCTGGTGGGCGGGATCGAAGCGGTCACGCTGTCAGACGAGGAAGCGCGTCGACGCGGCACCCAGAAGACGGT
>CAYUUJ010000490.1:0-2463 GCA_964447845.1 uncultured Anaerolineaceae bacterium | reverse complement strand
GGGAACGTTGCAAGCCATATTTGAATACCAATCCCTGATCGCGGCGTTGACCGGCATGGAGGTGTCGAACGCCTCACATTATGACGGCGCCACCGCCACGGCCGAAGCCGTCAACCTGGCGTATGCCCAGTTCCGCGGCAAACGTAAAAAAGTACTCCTTTCTCCCACTGTCCATCCGCATTACCGCGCCGTGCTGCGCACCTATACTCAAGGCATGGAACTGGAAGTCACCGGTGACGAACCGGGACCAGCCATGGGGACCGGGCCTGAAGCGCTGATATCCCTGATCGATGAAAACACCCCGCTCGTGATCGTGCAATATCCCGATTTCCTGGGCCGCGTCTATGATTACACCAAACTGATCGAATCCGCGCATGCGAAAGGCGCGCTGGTGTGTGTGGTGGCCAATCCCACTGCTCTGGGCTTGTTGAAGACTCCGGGCGAGATGGGCGCGGACATCGTCGTGGGCGAAGGTCAGCCGCTCGGCATCCCGATGTGGTATGGCGGACCGTCGCTGGGATTTTTCGCCACCAAGAAATCCTACGTCCATAAAATGGCAGGCCGTTTGGTGGGCGAGACCGTGGACAGCCGCGGTCAGCGGGCTTACGTGTTGACGCTCACCGCGCGCGAGCAGCACATCAAACGCGAACGCGCCACTTCCAATATCTGCACCAACCAGGGATTGTTGGCGCTGGCTTCTGCGATTTATCTGTCAGTGCTCGGCAAGAGCGGCTTGCGCCAGGTGGCCGAGTTGTGTTTTCACAAGGCCCATTACGCCGCCGATCAGCTCAACAAAATAAAAGGGTACAAGGTAACATATAAGCAACCTTTCTTCCACGAGTTCACGCTCACCTGTCCAAAGCCCGCTTCCGAAGTGAATGCACATCTACTCGAACACGGCATCCTGGGTGGATACGATCTGGGACAGGACTATCCCGCACTAAAAAATAATTTGTTGATCGCGGTGACAGAGATGAACAGCAAAGACGAAATCGACTCATTGGTGGAAGTCTTAGCGGAGGCAGACCATGACTGATGCGATCGACACCCTGCCGAAAGTGGTCGAACCCACTGTTTTCGAGCTCTCCTCCCCCGGACGAAAAGGCGTCACATTCCCGGACCCGGACGTGCCGCGCGCCGAGCTGCCTGCCTCTCTGCTGAGGCGCGAACTGCCCCTGCCCGAGATGGCCGAGGTGGACGTGGTGCGTCATTACATGCGCCTCAGCAAATTCAACTACAGTGTGGACGGCGGTTTTTATCCGCTCGGTTCATGCACGATGAAATACAACCCGAAGATCAACGAAGATACCTGCCGGCAGCCTGGATTCTTATACACTCATCCATTCCAGCCGATCGAGACGGTTCAGGGCAACCTGGCTCTGATGTATCAGCTGCAGGACTGGCTTAAAGAGATCAGTGGGTTCGCCGCCGTGACGTTACAACCCGCGGCCGGCGCACATGGTGAATTCGCAGGCGTGTTGATGATGCATGCCTATCACAAGTCCCGCGGCGACGATCAGCGCATAAAGATGCTGATCCCGGATTCCGCACACGGCACCAACCCGGCCTCGGCGGGCATGCTGGGTATGCAGATCCAGCAGATTCCCTCGGATGCGCGCGGCAACGTGGACCTCAAAGCCCTCGAAGCTGCCTGCGACGAGACGGTCGTCGGCTTGATGTTAACCAACCCGAACACGCTCGGTCTCTTCGACGAGAACATCGAACAGGTCACCAAGCTGGTGCATGCTTGCGGCGGACTGATGTATGGCGACGGCGCGAACTTGAATGCCCTGCTTGGCATCCTGCGTCCCGGGGATGTCGGATTCGATATCATGCACTTCAACCTGCATAAAACCTTCTCAGTCCCGCACGGTGGTGGCGGCCCGGGTTGCGGGCCGGTCGGTGTGGCCGCGCATCTGGCGGATTTCCTCCCCGCGCCTCTGGTGGCCATCGTCGATGAGGGCAATGACGAGCTGCCGCCTTTGTTCGGCTTTGTAACCCCACCCAAATCGATCGGACGCATGAAAGCCTTCCACGGCCATTTCGGCGGCGGCATGGTGCGAGCCTTCACATATATTGCCATGCACGGACCGGACGGCCTGCGCAACATCGCCGAGTATGCGGTGCTGAACGCCAATTACCTGCTGGCTCGTTTGCGCGATACATACCGTGTGCCATACGACCGCACCTGCATGCATGAATTCGTTGTCGAGGGACAGTTTGCGGGATCGGACGTGCGCGCCCTGGACATCGCCAAGCGGCTGATGGACTACAACTTCCACCCGCCTACAAATTACTTCCCGCTGATCGTGCATGAGGCCTTGATGATCGAACCCACCGAGACCGAGAACAAGGATACTCTGGACGCTTTCGCGGAGGCCATGATCAGGATCGCCGAGGAAGCCAGGACCCAACCGGATCTCCTGCACAAAGCGCCGCATACCACCCAATTTGGCCGCATGG
>CAYUUJ010000489.1:0-2476 GCA_964447845.1 uncultured Anaerolineaceae bacterium | reverse complement strand
CTGTTGAAACTCCGGTTCCGTAACTGCCGGATCAATCGTTTCCGGATCAACAATCAGCATCGGGTCGTTCGGATAAGCGCCAGACAATGGTTGTTGCACAACCACCATCTGCTCAAAAGATTGTTTCGTGCCATCCGGCAATGTTGCTTCGAGGGTCAGCGGATAAGGCCCCGGGTCGAGCAAAGCGTAAACGCCCTGCAAAGCGACCTGTTTGCCATCTTCGAGAGGAAAAAAGTGTAGGGGCTGATCCACTAACATGCCACCCAGCGTGACGTCCGCTGCGGTTTCGATGATAATTTCCGAGACGCCTCCCTGCTTCATCGGCAACGGGTTTACAGTGACTTTGCCAAACGCAGCAGGCATTCCGTTAGGTTCCAAACCTTCTGATGCGGCCTCGCGAGGCGAGTACAGCGTATCGCCGGGCATAGCAGCCCAGGTACCTTCAAGATTGTTTATGGTAGCCAGCGTCCACGGATCGCTCTGCTCCAGCACCGCCATTTCCAACAGGGTTTCACCTGGCCCTAGCATTGTCCGGCTGGCAAACGGAGTGAAGTCATCTTTTTGTGGGTACACCAGGCTCACACCGGCATACAGTTCGGCGGGACTGGTAATATGATTCAGTCGTCGCAATAAATTTTCGGGGATCTGATTACGGCGGCTGATGCTGCGCAATGTATCACCATAACTGATGATCTCGGTTGCCAGGATGCCGCTAATCCCCTCCAGCCCTGGAATAATGATTTGCGCCCCGGCTGAGATATTATTCGGGTCGGTGATGTTGTTGGCCGCCATCAAATCTTTCAAGGATACGCCAAAGCGGCTGGCGATGGTCGAAAGGCCGTCTCCGGGTTGGATAATGTAAATCGGCCCCGAGGCAGGCTGCGGGGTGGGAGTGGGATCTGGGGTGGGATCCTGCGCGGAGGCGGGGCTGGCCCAAAGTAGTAATGTAATTGTCAAAAAAAGGGGGAAAATCCGCTTAAGCATGCTCAAACTCAACATGGTCTCCGACTTTGAATTCGCCAAAACGGTCAGGGTGAATTTCCAATGTGTAGCGTGCAGGTTTCATGGAAGCATAAAACAACCGCCAGGATTTTGCAAGCACAGTATCCACCACTTCATTTTTGGAGTTGATCCATACGACGGCCAGGTCAGTCCACACGAACATCATGTGGATTGAAGTGTCCACTCGGCTGTCGCGGCGCTCCACAAGCAGCATGCCTTCATCTGGTGCCAGACTGTGGCGAAAGGTGTAACCGCGCAGTTTGGCGATGTACGACTCAGCCCATGTAGCCCGCACAGGCTTTATGGCAGGATTGCTTAGATTGCGCAGGCTAACGGGGTGATCTATCATGGAACAAGAAAACGGGGCGACTTGTGCCGCCCCGCCATTTTGTCTCTCAGGCTTCTTTTTCCCGTTTGGCAAACACGCGTTCCACACTTTCGAGCAACTCTTTTGGGCTGAAAGGTTTGGCGATGTAATCGTCCACTTTGGCGATATGCAGCCCAAGAACCTTATCGATACTCTGTGCTTTGGCGGTGACCACGATCACCGGGATGTTTTTGGTTTGTTCGTCGGCTTTCATCTGCTGGTATACTTCCCAGCCGTCCATGTATGGCATCATGAGATCGAGAAGAACAAGATCTGGTTTTTCATTGCGAATTTTGTAAATGCCGTCCTGACCGCTAGCCGCACTTGAAACTTCAAATCCCTTGCGAGTCAAAATCAAGCGAATCAAGTCAACCATTTCTGGTTCGTCTTCAATGCACAATATCCGTCGGATCTTTTTGGCCATATTCGAAAAGTCCTGAATGGAAAGAAAATGGATTAAGCAAGTTTACCACAAAGCCAATCGATGGCGATTATGAAAATTTGCGCCGATTTGCTGGGCGAAATGGGATGATTTGTTAGAAAAATGTATAAGTTATTTTTTCAGGCTATCTCTATAAAAGGTACGTTGGTATAATGTAAAGATTGTATTTTAGGAGGTTCCGGTGAATTCACGAAATCAATCGTACATAATCTACGTACTGTTGTTTATAGCTATCCTTGCGATGGTGTTCTTCCAGTTTAAGCAACCTGGCGCAGCCCCAGAAACTTTGACGATTAATCAGCTTGCTATCGACGTGCAGAATGGCAAGGTCTCACGGATCAAGATCGATGCTGACAATGTCCTGAAGGCAATTTACGAGGGCGACGCTAATACCGAGGGTAGGACCGTTCTAAAAGAAGACGGTGCAACCCTCGTTCAGCAGTTGCTTGCGTTGGGCGTTTCTCCAGATAAGCTTTCCCCCGCAAACATAAATATCGAAGTTCAAGCGCCAAACCAGTGGCTTACGCTCCTGGGTTCCTTCATGTATGTTTTACCCTTCATCGTGCTGGGCATCGTTTTCTGGTGGATTTTTCGTCAGGCGCAAGGCTCAAACAACCAGGCCATGTCCTTCGGGAAATCACGCGCTCGTATGTTCAGCGGCGATC
>CAYUUJ010000488.1:0-2476 GCA_964447845.1 uncultured Anaerolineaceae bacterium | reverse complement strand
AGAACTCAGACACCGCCACCTTTGCCGCCATGCGGCTCTTCATCAATAACTGGCGTTGGCAGGGCGTGCCCTTTTATCTTCGTTCCGGAAAAAAGCTGGCCGAGAAGCAATCCCAGATCATCATCCGATTTAAAGAGCCGCCGCTGGCGATGTTCCCCATGCCGCCCGGCAAAAAGATGACGCCCAACATGCTGGTTCTTTATCTCCAGCCGGACGAAGGTGTGCACCTGCGCTTCGAAGCCAAGGTGCCGGATAAGATCAACGAGACACGTTCCGTGGATATGGAATTTCACTACGCCGAAGAATTCGGCCAGACTGCCCTTCCGGAAGCTTATGAACGCCTGCTGTTGGATGCGCTGCAGGGTGATGCTTCATTGTTTACACGTTCGGATGAAGTGGAAATGGCCTGGTCCCTGATCGACCCCATTTTGCAGACCTGGGAGAAGGAACAAGTCCTGCCCCTGGCGATCTATAAGCCCGGCAGCTGGGGCCCACCCGAGGCGGACGAACTGCTGGAACGCGACGGCCGGCACTGGATGCATGAAGAATCGCGCCATATGTTGGAGTCGTAGGTAGGTTAAGGTTAAGTAAGAGGAAGACTTCAGAGATTAATGATAAAAAGGGATTAGGGGTTAGGGATTAGGGATTAGGAATCGGGGATTAGGGTTTGTGAGGGGGATGGGGATAGGGTGGGAAATATAGGAGCAAGATTGGTGTTTCCGACCTATTAAGGACTGCAACCTAAATTGGTTGGGAAACGTATATTCGTAAGGTACGTCATCCTCCTACATTAACAACCGTAGTGGGGAACTTGATCGGGCAAGAAATCATCATTCGAATAAAAAAAAGGAAAAATCAATATGAAAACCGCAAAATTCATAGCGCTTCTGGCCTTTGGTCTTCTTTTAAGCGCGTGTTCTGCCGGCGCAGGAACTCCGGCGGCCACCGAGGAAGCCATTCCCACCGTATTGGCCGATACTACCATCATCACCGAAGGACGGCTGGAACCGATCCGCTACGCGGAGATCGCGCTGAACGCCAGCGGACTGGTAAGCGAGGTGCTGGTGACCGAAGGCCAACAAGTGGAAGCCGGGCAGGTCATCGCACGGCTTGAGAGCAGCGAAGCTCAAACCCTGGAATCTGCGCAAGCCGCAGCCGCGCAGGACTTGACGGCTGCATATCAGGCTGTGCGCGATGCACAATTCAAGCTGGATAACTTCGACGTGCCGTCCGACTTCTCAGGTCTCACGCCCTCCGAAGCAGTGGAGCAGACGCTCGAAAAATTAAACACCGCCCGCGCAGCCTATGAGCCCTATCGTTATGTAAGCGGGAACAACGAAGCCGGCGGCGAGTTCAAGAAACGCCTGGACGATGCCTGGGCGAAATATCGCAGGGCCATCCAATGGTTGGAACTGCAATCCAATGCAGAGACCGCGCAGGCGCGCCTCGTACAGGCTCAGAAAAACTATGACGCACTGCAGGACCCGTCATTTGCCGAGGATACCGCGGGAGCACGTGCGGCCTTGGCCAATGCAGAAGTACGCGCCCCGTTCGCAGGCGTGATCACAAGCCTGGATCTGAAAGTCGGCGAATACGCCTCGGCGGGAACGCCGGTTGTCACGATCGCGGATACCTCCTCCTGGGTGGTCAAGACCACCGACCTGACCGAGATCGACGTGGTGGAATTAAAAGAAGGCCAACCCGTGGCGATCACGTTGGACGCCTTGCCGGGCGCCGAATTGAAAGGCAACGTGCTTTCGATCGGCCAGAGTTTCGCGGAGAACCAGGGCGATGTGGTCTACGAGGTCACGGTCCTGCTGACGGACAAGAATCCCGCCATGCGCTGGGGTATGACCGCCGCGGTTACGTTTGAGTAGGGGCTGGGTCATCCGGCCCTGGGCGACGGGACGTCGCCCCTACACGCAATGTCATTATGCAAGATTGAGGCATTATGTCCCTTTTCAATAAATCGAAAAACGGCAACGGCGCGAACGGGGATCACCCGATGGTGGATCTGCGGGATGTGCACAAATATTACAAGACCGCCATTGGCGATTACCACGCGCTGAACAGAATCGACCTGCAGATCAACGCAGGCGAGTTCGTCAGCATCATTGGGAAATCAGGCAGCGGCAAGAGTACCCTGCTCAACATGATCACGGGCATCGACCGTCCCACCACCGGTGAAGTGTACGTCAACGGGACGGCGGTGCATGAGCTGAACGAGAACCGCATGGCGCGCTGGCGCGGTCAGAACCTGGGCATAGTTTTCCAGTTCTTTCAATTGCTGCCCACCATCTCGGTCATCGAGAACATCATGCTGCCCATGGATTTCTGCCGCACTTATCCGATGCGCGAGCGCGAGCCGCGCGCCATGCAATTGCTCGAATTGGTGGAGCTGGCCGAGCATGCATACAAACTGCCCACTGCGCTATCCGGGGGACAGCAGCAGCGCGTGGCAATCGCCCGCGCCCTG
>CAYUUJ010000487.1:0-2490 GCA_964447845.1 uncultured Anaerolineaceae bacterium | reverse complement strand
ACGCCGATCTCCTGGTGCATGGCTACATTGGCTTTGAGAGTTTGCGTATCTGCAGGTGAGACTAACTGAATGAAGCCCGTGCGCGTAAAGCCGCAATCGCCGCCCACCATTTCCTTCCAATTGTTGAAATACTGAAAGGACGCCCAGGCCAGTTCGGTATCTTGTTTCACATCGTAGTGCATGCGCACCAGTCCGCTCGAGCGGCCGGTGGCGCCGGCGCCCACAAAATTTTTCTCCACAACGAGCGCTCGGACGCCGCGCCGGGCGAGATGAAACGCCAGGCTGGCTCCATGCACGCCAGCTCCGATGATGATGATGTCTGCGGTGTTAACCATGTTTACTCCACTCTGGTCGTGATGACATTCTTCGCCCCCGCCTCAGCAAGGGACTTTGAAACTCGCTCCGCATTGTCGGAGCTGACCAGTGCGATCATGTTCCCACCGCGTCCGCCGCCGGAGAGTTTCGCGCCCAGCGCGCCTGCCGCGCGCGCAGCCGTGACCAATCTGTCCAATTCGGGAGAGGAGACCGTTATTTCCTGCAAGAGCGCGTGGTTCCGATCCATCAGCTCGCCCAACTCTTTCGCCCTTCCTTTTTCTATATTTTCGCGGGCCTCTTTCGCGATCGCCCCGATCTTATCGAAAATTTTCCCCCATCGCTCTCTATCCGCTTCCCATAATTTACGCACATCCGCCACGGATTCTTTGGTCGGAGCGGGCAGTCCGGTGTCGCCGATCAGCAGCGTGAACGGCGCGCCGGCGCTGAAGGTTTGGATGGGTTCACCCCTCACGAAATAGACCGGCCGGCTATAGGTAATGACAGTGTTGTCAATTCCGGAAGGCGTGCCGTGATGCAACTTCTCGATCTCGTAGGCGAACAAATTAACCTGTTCATCCGTCATCGCGCGGCCGAGATGGGTCGACAGGGCGCGGATCAGCGCCACCGACACGGCCGCGCCGGATCCCAACCCGGAAGCGACCGGGATGCTGGAATTGATCCTGATCTCGAGCGCCGGAAACGGAGAAAGGCCGAGGCTGAAGAAAAGGTTATGAATAACGGCAGCAATCGGATGGTCGGAGGGGAGCGAGTTCAGTTCGGCGCGCAGGCCAATCTCGGGGATATCGAGCCAGATACCCGGGCGGGGAGAGTCCAACACCTCAACGTTCGCATGGACTTGTGTCACCGGAACGGCCAGCGCCGGCTGTCCATAAACAACAGCGTGTTCGCCGAATAGAATGATCTTGCCGGGCGCGGATGAGGATGTCATTGTAGGGGCGGTCCCACGTGTCCGCCCTAGGAGAGATAAAACACGGCCAATACCGCCAGCGCCCACAACACCAACGCGATCTGCAACAGACGGTCGGAGAGCAGGATATCTTCGGGAGAGCCGCCTGCCTGCTCGACGTGAATAAGGTGCAGGTAGCGAAATATCGCATACAGGACGAATGGGATCGTCAACATCATCGCGTGGCTGGGGGGCAGGTTGGGTGCCGAGAATGTATACAAACTGTAGGCCACGATCGTCGTACTCGAAACGATCTGGATGTATTGATCCAGCAATGGCAGTGTGTAACCATCCAAAACCTTGCGATGAGAACCGGCTCCGTGAGTCAGCAGCACCAATTCAGCGCGGCGTTTACCAAACCCAAGGAAGAGAGCCAGAAGCGTCATCACCACGTACATCCAGGGTGAAAAGCGTTGCACCTCGATCAAGGTCACGCCGGCGTGGACGCGCAGCACGAAGCCGGCGGCCAGGATCAACACATCCAAAATGGGAATATGTTTAAACCATTTGGAATAGGCCAGATTGAGCAGGAAATAGATCACCAGAACGGCAGCGAAGGCGGGGGCGAGCAGATACCCCAGCAACAGCGTGATCACGACCAGACTGGTGCCTGCCAATACGGCGACTGAGACAGATAATTCTCCGGATGGGATGGGGCGTCGTTTTTTTTCAGGGTGCTTGCGGTCCGCTTCTATATCGGCCAGATCGTTGAAAATGTAAACCGAACTGGAGATCAGGCAGAAGAGCGCGAACCCGCCCAGGGTTCTTAATAGAGATTCGGGGATGAATAATTGCTTGTCGAACACCAGGGCCGCGAACAGAAAGACATTCTTCGGCCACTGGCGCGGGCGCATGGTTCGGAACAAGGCTTTGAGCATGCATTTATTGTACCTTGCCAACCGCCAAGTCTCCAAGTCAGCCGGGGATATAATCCATGCATGACAAAAGCACGTTTGGATCTCCTGCTTGTGGAGCGCGGCCTGGTGGAAAGCCGCGCCAAGGCGCAGGCCATGATCATGGCTGGACAGGTTCGCGTGGCGGGTCAGGTCGTGCTCAAGCCTGCCACCGCCATCGCGGCCGACTCCACCCTGGAGCTGGATTCGGGCCCGCGTTTCGTCTCGCGCGGCGGCGAAAAACTGGAAGCTGCCATCGAAGCCTTCGGTGTGGATGTGCGCGAGCGCGTCTGCGCGGATGCAGGCGCCTCCACC
>CAYUUJ010000486.1:0-2496 GCA_964447845.1 uncultured Anaerolineaceae bacterium | reverse complement strand
ATGTTGTGGTACCCCTTCATCACCTGCGGTCCGTGGATCAATATCTCGCCTACTTCGCCGACCGAGAGTTCGGTCTCGCCATCGTCCAAACTGACGATCTTGACTTCCACGTCGGGTAATGGCATGCCGATCGAACCGGTCTTGTTGACGCCGCTGAGCGGGTTGCAATGTGTGGCAGTCGGCGCTTCGGAGAGACCGTAGCCTTCGAAGACCTTTCCACCAGTCAGTTTTTCAAATTGGTCCTTGGTTTCGCGCAACAGCGCGGATGAGCCTGAGATGCAGGCTGAGATGGAGGACAGATCGTATTTGCCGGCTTTCACATCCGGGTGATTGTTGATGCCATTGTAAAGCGCGGGCACGCCTGGGAAGATGGTGGCTTTGTATTTCGAGATGTTATCCAGAACATCTTTCAAGTCGCGCGGGTTCGGGACCATGACCATAGTCGCGCCGCTGGCCATGGCGAAGTGCATGCCCGACACCATTCCGTAGACGTGGAAGAGCGGGATCGCCATCAAGACGACTTCATCGCCCTCTTTTACATTGACAAACCAGGCCTTGATCTGGAGCGTGTTGGCTACCACGTTCCGATGCAGCGCCACCGCGCCTTTCGAGATGCCCGTGGTCCCGCCGGAATACTGGAATAACGCCGTATCATCCGGGCCTACTTGAACTCCCGGTCGTGGCGCATTCTTATACTTGCTCAACACATCCTGAAACCAAAGATCGCCTTCGCCGAGTTTATCCAGCTTGAAGCCGCCCTTCTTCTCTCGCAACAGGGTAAACAGCAAGCGCATAATGGGCGGCAGGGACTCTTTCAAATTGGTGACGATCAATTTCTTGATCTTTGTCTTCGCCTGAGCTTTCTTGATCGTGTTGTAGAAATTGGTCATCACGAACATGACCTCGATGCCCGCGTCGCCGGCTTGATGCTCGATCTCGGGCACGGTATACAAAGGATTGGTGGCCACCACCACGCCGCCGGCTTTCAGGATCCCGAAATAAGCCATCACGAACTGCGGTGTGTTGGGCATGAAAATGCCCACGCGGTCGCCCTTCTTGACGCCCATATCCACGAGCGCGGCCGCAATGTGGTCGCTGATCTCGTTCATCTCTTTAAACGTAACGACCGCGCCTTTGAAGATCGTGCAGGCGCGGTCAGGATATTTCCGGGCCGATTCTTCCAGAAATTGGAAAAGCGGCGCTTTCGGATACTCGAGCGTTTGTGGCACACCTTTGTCGTAATGGGCAACCCAGGGTTTGGCACTCATGGCGGCTCCTCCTGTACTAGGTTTTTAGTATAGTCTTGAAAAATTTAAAAGTCAATTCGTCTGATTTTCAGTCCAATGGCCGATGAAGGTTGCGATTTGTTCAGCGACATCCGGATCGCCGGCCTTGAACCAGTGAATAGTTGGATCGGATTGCTTGAACCAGTTCGCCTGGCGGCGGACGAAGACGCGCGTTGCGCGTCTCATCGCGACCGTGGCCTGCTCGCCGTTTAATTCGCCGTTCACCACTTGGACGACCTCCCGGTACCCGATAGCGGACATGGTGGGCAGATCGGGCGAATATCCTTTTGCCAGCAACGATTTCACTTCCTCCTCCATACCCAACTCAAACATCGACTCGATGCGCGCGTCGATGCGCGCGTACAGCTCCGGGCGCGGACGGTAGAGTCCGATCGTCAGCAGGGCGTATGGCGAATCTATTTGTGTGCGTTGTTCGGAAAATTTTTGGCCGGTCGTGAAAATGACCTCCAAGGCGCGGATGGTGCGACGCAAATTGCGCGCGTCGATCGCGGCAGCCGCTTCCGGATCTATGTCGTTCAGCCTTGCGTGTAGCCAGTCAGGCTCTTTTGCTGTTTGCAGTTTCTCTAAAACTTCCCTCAATCGCTCATTGGGTTTCACCTCCGGAGGCATCCAACCTTGAGTGACTGCCCGTATGTATTGGCCGGTGCCTCCCACGAGAAACGGCAATTTGCCGCGCGCATGGATGGCCGCGATGGCACGCTGCGCTTTCTGTTGAAACACAGCCAGGCTCAAAATTTCGTCCGGGTTCGCGATATCGATCAGATGGTGCGGGACGCGCGCGCGTTCGGCGAGCGTAGGTTTGGCGGTACCGATGTCCATGCCGCGATAGAAGAGCCGCGAATCGGCCGAGACGATCTCGCCGTTTAGATTTTCTGCCAGCTGGAAGGCGATCTCGGTTTTACCAACTCCGGTCGGTCCGACCAGTAAGAACAGTGGATGTTTATTGAATGGCATTCTCAAAGTGCGTCAGGATCGGTTCCGTTCCCGGTTTCCCTTCGATAGAAATTACATCGATCTGCCAGTGATCGATCTCCTGTTGCGCTGCGTAGTACTGACCTGCGGCGAGCATATGTTCCTGCTTGCGCGGTGTAACGGATTCTTCCGGTAGACCGAGTCGATTGGAGGTGCGAGTTTTGACTTCGACAAAGATGGTGATCTCAGCGCGGCGTACAACCAGGTCTATTTCGCC
>CAYUUJ010000485.1:0-2496 GCA_964447845.1 uncultured Anaerolineaceae bacterium | reverse complement strand
GCGAGCAGGGGCATATCGAAGGCACTGAAGCGATCAAAGCCGATGAAGAGATCCACCGGCTCCACGTATTCGCCATAATACATCTCGATAAGTTCCTGCTTGCCGGGGACGCGACCGTGAGATTGAAAAAAGCGCGCCGAGAACTCTGCCACAGCCTGTGTGGCATCATTGGCGAAGACACCAAAGAAAAGACGGAATCGTTTGTGGCCGCGTGTTCTTTCGGCAGCCGCATCGAATATATCGGAAAGATGGGCAAACTCGGTCTCGCGCAGGAAGCGGCGGTGGTCGCCATAAAAATGGATACGGACATCAAATTCGTCATAAAAGTCCAGGAAGGTTGGATGTTCAGCCATCCGGATTAGCCCGTCGGCGCCGATCCGCCGTACGTACTCATCGCCACGCAGTAACAGTTCGGGCCCAAAAGCCGGGGTGATGAGCGTTTCGATCCCATGCTCAAAGAACAGGCGGTAGAGCGCGATGTGGTTTTCGCCGGCGAGATCCATGTAAGCTGTGATGGGATCTTCCCATTTTCGGTGGCCGTATTCAAGTGTGAACCAGCGCCGGGTCCCGTTGATGGGAAATACACAGACCTTCGGTCTGTTCGAACGCACGATTTGTGCCACCTCTCCAGGAGGTAATTGTAGGAATGATTCCAGTTCCATTTGAATTAACTCCCTGGTACGGCCAGACCCGTCAGCCAGCGGGAGAGCGAACCCGCTCCCATGACACCGACACGGTTATTATCTTCGAGCACAAAGCCCAGGCGTCGTTTAAATTCGTACGCTCCGCTCCCCAATCGCAAGGTCTTGATCTGATGTTCGAAAGCCTCTTCGACGATCGCATACATCAGCAGAAAATATGCATATGGAATATCCTGTTCCAACCCGAGGGCGGTTCCAAGTTGCACACCTTGATCGCGAATCGCTGCGGCGCAGCCCACCAATCTGTCTCCTTGACGGACTTCCATCCAGGTGCCATCCACCATCCCCAGATTTTCGAGGAAAGCGCGCATCCATGGACTAAATGGGGCCTCATGTTTGCGGAAGACATTTTCGATCAATGCCTGCGCAGCTCCTGCATTGCCCGGCGCGCGCTGCTTGGTGAGCTTTAAGCCCCTTTGCCCGGCTTCTTCAATAGTTTTTCTGTAATGCCAGCGGCCATGCTGTTTGCGTTGTTGCAAATACGCCTGAAAAGACGGCCACTGGATTTCCATCCTTGTGCCGGGCGAGGCCATGCTCAGGAGCTTGAAATCGTGCGGCAGGTTCGGCCCGTCCGTGCCCAGAAAATCAAATAAAAGAAAAGAGCCGCGCTGTCGACGTAACTCCTGACGCGCGGCCGCTATGAGAAGTGCTTGAGCTTCTTCCCGGATCGGGCCGTTAGGCAGCATGAGTCCGCTCTTATCCGCCAGCGGCGAACGGCAGATGAGTAAGGGCCGTCGTCGGAAGAAGAAGTGCAGCCCTGCTTGAAGTCCCCAGGCGAGCGGCAAGGGTTCATCATGGATCCGCCAGAGAGTTGCGCCCGCGACCATGCGATCTGCCTGGCGTACGATGAGATAGGTCGGCTTGCGGTCTCCCATGACTTTTTCACCGAAGGCGTACCAAAGGTGGCTCTGGAAGGCATTCCCAGCTCTGAATTCATCCCACTCTATCTGGTTAAGCTCGTGAATACTGCGTACGACCTGTAATGCCAGTGGCATACGTAGATTCTATAGAGAAAGGGACCTGCAATAGCTTACAAAAGCGTTAAATTACTGAACCTGCGCCAGGCGAACCTGGTTTCACCTTTCGTAAGTTCTTTCGGGCATTGTCACTTCAGGGGGACCGCGTTTACCTTGTCGTCTACGAAATATCGCTTATTGGAGCAGGATATACGACACGATGATGCCCAGGGTAAGTAGTGCGATCAATACGACCCCTATAGCAGCTTCAAGTCCTTTGCTCATTGGGGCTCCTTTTGCATATCCGGCGAGAAGCGCAAGATATACTCGTGCAAGTAGTCGCTTTTTGAATTTATCGTGGAACTGTGCATAGTTTATTCCCCCTTGCATAAATTTACTACTGGGAATTTTCCCAGTTTTTACCCTGATAATTTTTCGAGATCGTCGGATAGATGGGCGTGGATCCACGCCAGCGCTTTCTGTCTCGAATCCAGGCCTAATTTTACCAAAATATTAGTAACGTGAAAGGCGGCGGTCTTGGACGTGATCTCCAGGGATTTCGCGATGGCCTTGTTATCCAACCCATCCGCGATCAACCTGAGCACCTGGCGCTCGCGCTCGGTCAGGCTGGCCAGCTTTTCACTGACGGTTTCGCGCCAGTTGCGAACGCGCGCGAATTGTTCAACATCGAACAGGATCTCTCCCTCAGCCGCTCGTCTGATGGCACCGATCAGCCTCTCCGCCGATTCGCTCTTGGACATGTAGCCGGCTGCGCCCGCGTCCATCATGCCTGCCAGGTAAGCGTCCCGGTCATGTGCGGTCAACACCAGCGTGATCGT
>CAYUUJ010000484.1:0-2502 GCA_964447845.1 uncultured Anaerolineaceae bacterium | reverse complement strand
GATCCGCTATGAAGACCCGAAGGCAGTTGGTGCAGACAGGGTGGCGGATGCGGTGGCCGTCATGCAAATGTACGGCGGTCCGGCTTGTGTGGTGGATTTCGGTACCGCCACCACCTTCAACGCGCTCACCAAAGATGGCGAATATCTGGGTGGCGCGATCACCGCCGGAGTCAACCTGGCAGCCGAGGCGCTCTTCGCGCGGGCCGCCAAATTGCCACGCATCGACCTGCAGCGTCCGCCTTCGGTGATCGGCCGCAATACGGTGCACGCCATGCAATCCGGGTTGTTGTTTGGATATGTGAGCATGGTGGAAGGCATGGTGACACGCTTTAGGGCTGAGCTGGGGAGTGACATGAAAGTCATCGCCACGGGCGGGCTGGCCGAGACCATCGCGAAGGAAACTCAAGTCGTTGATATAATCGCCCCCTGGCTTACTTTGGACGGACTGCGCATTCTCTGGGAACTCAACCAATAGGAAGTGAATGAAAAAAATATTGCTCGCATTCGGGGCATCTGTGCTGTTGGCAGGATGCGCCGGATTTCCTTTTGCCACGCCCAGCACCGCAGCCACTTTGACGGAAACGCCTCTGCCCCCGACGGGAACTGCCACCGTTACCCGCACGCCGACCATCACCCCCACGTTTACGCCCTCACCTTTACCCACGGCCACCTGGGTGGCGCAGGGTCCGAATCATGTGTTCGTTCCGATCCTGCTATACCATCGCATCGCCGTCTCACCCATTGGCAGCCGGTATTACGTGACGCCTGAAAATTTCGATGGTCAGATGAAACTTCTGCGTGACTGGGGTTATGAAACCATCACGATCGAAATGTTGTTGAAGGCGATCAATGAGGGCGCGGAATTACCGCCGCGCCCGATCATCCTGACGTTCGATGACGGCCATCTCGACAACTACACCACCGCGCTGCCGATCCTGCAAAAATACGGCTTTACCGGAGTGGAGTACGTGGTTTACAACTTCGTCGGAGTGGAAGGGTATATGACCTTTGATCAGCTCAAAGAGTTGGCCGCGGCTGGTTGGGAGCTCGGCAGCCATAGTATGAACCATCGCGACCTGCCGAAGCTCGAGCCGGTTTTCCAGCGCAATGAGGTCGTGGTTTCCCGTACAAAACTGGAAGAGGCTTTGGGAGTCCCGATATTAACCTTTGCTTATCCGTTCGGCGCGGCCAGCAGCGGCGTGATAGATTACGTTCAATTCGCCGGGTACGTCGCAGGCATGGGGCTGGGATATACCGCCGACCAGTGGGAGAGCAATCTTTACTTTTTGCAGCGCCGCGAGATCTATGGTCACCTGGATGTGCGGGGGTTTTCTAATTTCCTGCCCTGGCATGGCGACCCTGCGTTTTTTCCAACGTTCACACCGCCACCAACGTCCACGGCCTCCCGGACTCCGGTTCCAACACGGACACCCAATCCGTAGGGAACTTTTCACTCGATATCAAAGTCTTATTTGAAAAGGAGGCTGGCATGCGAAATAAGATCGCAATTTCCGTGTTGCTGTTACTAACAGCCTGTTCCACTTTCATGCCAACGCCTACGGACAGCGGCGTGGAGGGCCAGGTGCTGATCGGGCCGATGTGTCCCGTCGTGCAGGAGGGGGAGGCGTGCCCGGACCAGCCGTATCAAGCCGATCTAACGGTCACCAGCCCGACGGGTCGCGTGATCGTCCGCTTTCGGACGGAGGAGGACGGCAGGTTCCGCGTCCCGCTCGCGCCCGGTGAATACGTCTTAAAGCCCGAGTCTGAAAATGTAATGCCCTTCGCGCCCGAACAGCCTTTCACCGTCCTGCCTGGTCAATTTACTCACGTCGTTGTGACTTACGATAGCGGAATTCGATGACAAGGATTTTAAGAGCTCGGCCACGGATTACACAGATTACACGGATTCTGAATTAATTAAACAAAGTTAGATTAAGGATGCAAGCCCATTTGACCAGCCCAAGCGACGGTGGTGGCTCATCAGCCCTTAAAAATCAGTGAAATCCGCCGAAGGATTCGTGGCTAAATTTCTTAGCGGGCTTCCATTTCCTCATACACGTTTTCGGGGATATCCGCGATCCGGTATATTCGAGCATATACCTGCCCTGCGACCCAAATTTCCTGTTCAGGTTGCACGGCTTCCAGGGCATTCAAAAAATGAACCGATTCAGGCTGGCGATCCTGTAAAGCTGAATACACCACCAGGTAATCCGCTGCGCGCATTCCCTGGATCACGGAAGGCAAGCCTCCTTCCGTCAGATAGGCTTTCTTCAGTACTTCCGTTCGGCCGGGGAAAAAATAAGAGAATGGACCCATGCCTGCGTATACGTAAGCGCGGGTCGCGGCAGCATCCGGCTTTTCAGCCAAATACGCAGCCGCCAATTCGAGACCTTCACCATAACCGTACGGCCGGTTGCCATCGATATCGGCGATGAGCGGATTTTCATAGGTGAAATAGTATGGGTGGAAAGGCAGCGTGCTCCCGATCTGGATCGCGATCAG
>CAYUUJ010000483.1:0-2505 GCA_964447845.1 uncultured Anaerolineaceae bacterium | reverse complement strand
ATTTGGACCTCATCCTTGAAAAGGATGGGCAACAGCGTTTCTTCAGCGCAGATGCGCAGGGAAATTGGTTCGTCGATTACCAGGTTCCGGATGCCGCAGGCCGCACCGCCGACCTGTTGCCGGAAGATTATTTCGTTGGGCTTTTCATCCGCGATGAAGACGTCGATTCGACCGTTGTAAGCGCGCCGGCGACTAATGCCGCTCCGGTGATCGGCGAAATTAATGCGCCGGCCAATCCCGTCCAACCCGGAAGCGTAGCGGACTTCGACGCAAGCTTCGAGGACGACCAATCGGAGCAGTTTACCGCTGAATGGGATTGGGGGGACGGTTCCACTTCGGAGGGCGCTGTCACTGATTTCACTGTGACCGGTTCGCATGCGTATGCAGAATCAGGTACCTACACGGTTACGCTTACAGTGACCGATGCATATGGCGCGGCTGATGAAGCCAGTACAGAGGTGGTTGTCGACGGCTCGCAATTGACGGTTCTGGGCCCCGCCAAAGTCTGGGTCGGCCTGAAGAACAGTGATGCGGTTGGAATTAAGTTCGATCTGCTGGCTGAGGTCTATCAAGACGGAACCCTGGTGGGATCCGGGCAGCTCAACAAGGTAGTCGGCGGCAGCAGCGGCTTCAACAACGCAAAGCTAAATACGATCCCGCTGACACTCTTCGCACCGGTAAATTGGCCCTCCGGTTCAGCTTTGAGTATAAAAGTGTATGTCCGCAACACCTGTTTCGGCAATACGCACAACTCCGGGACCGCCAGACTCTGGTACAACGATAGCGCCGCCAACAGCCGTTTTGACGCAACGATCGATGATGCAAACAATAATTACTATCTTCGGGATGGATTTGTCCTGGCTACCATACCGGGACCAGGACCCAAGAAGACGATCGACGTGGCGGCGGGTAGTCCGTGCAGCCCATTCAAGTTATTTGGAACATGGGTGATTACTCCTTGATGGGAATAAAAATGGACCTCCCAAATTGGGAGGTCCATTTTTTTGGAAATCCATGTAATCCGCCTTGACTATTCCTTGCCAGCGACTAGATTTCTGAGCACCGTGTGCAGGATGCCGCCGTTGCGGAAGTAATTAACTTCCACCTGGGTGTTGAGCAACGCGGTGGCCTTGAATTCGATCAGGCGGCCGTCCGGCTTGGTGGCTTTGATCGTCAGGATCGCTTGAGGCTGGATGTCGTCGCTCAAACCTTCGAAATCGAAGATCTCATCGCCTTGCAAGCCCAGCCACTCGACATTTTCACCATCCATGAATTTCAACGGCAGCACGCCCATTCCGACCAGGTTGGAACGATGGATGCGTTCGAAATTCTCGGCGATCACGGCGCGCACACCGAGCAGGTTCGGTCCCTTCGCCGCCCAGTCCCGGCTGGAACCGGCGCCATATTCCTTACCGGCCAGCACAATCGTAGGAGTAGCCTCGCTTTTGTACTGCATGGCAGCATCGAAGATACTCATCTGCCCTCCATCCGGGAAATGTTTCGTCCAGTTGCCTTCCTTAGGCGCCACCAGCAGGTTCTTCAAGCGGATGTTGGCAAACGTACCGCACACCATCACCAGGTCATTGCCGCGCCGCGCGCCATACGAGTTGAAGTCTTTCGGTTGGACGCCTCGCTCCTGCAGGTATTTCCCGGCCGGGCTGTCCGCGGCGATGTTGCCGGCGGGCGAGATGTGGTCGGTAGTGACTGAGTCGCTGAAGATGGCCAGCACACGCGCGCCCTGGATGGCGTTCACAGGAGGCACATTCAGGGTCAGGTTTTGGAAGTACGGGGGGTGATGGATGTAGGTGGACGATTCATCCCATTCATACAGATCACCGCCGGAAACCTTGATGGCCTTCCACAGATCGGAGCCTTCGAAGACGCTGGCGTAGCGCTCACGGAACATACTCCCAGCCACGCTTGAACCAACCGCATCCGCGATCTCCTGCTGACTCGGCCAGAGCTCACGCAGATAAACGGGTTGACCGTCACTGCCTGTGCCCAACGGTTCCTTATCCAGGTCGATATCCACCGTGCCGGCCAATGCATACGCCACCACCAGCGGCGGTGAGGCCAGATAACTGGCTTTGACGAGCGGATTGATACGTCCTTCGAAGTTGCGATTCCCAGACAGAACGGCCGCGGCCACCAGGTCGAAGCTGGTGACGGCTTTGGCCACCTCACCAGGTAACGGACCGCTGTTCCCAATACAAGTTGTACAACCATAAGCCACAATATTGAAACCAAGTTTGGACAAGGGTTCGATCAGGCCGGCCCGATTGAGATACTCCGTCACGACCCGCGAGCCGGGCGCCAGACTGGTCTTGACATAGGGTTTGACTGTCAGCCCTCTTTCGATCGCTTTCTTTGCCAGCAAACCCGCGCCGATCATCACGGACGGGTTGGAAGTGTTGGTGCAGGAGGTGATGGCAGCGATCACCACCGCGCCGTGTTTCATCTGCATCGAGCCGCCGTTGGTGCCGAAAGTGGCTTCGACACCCACCG
>CAYUUJ010000482.1:0-2509 GCA_964447845.1 uncultured Anaerolineaceae bacterium | reverse complement strand
TTCAGATCGGTCCCGTTATCAATCGCGCCGCCCTCGACCGCATCCATGGCTATGTGCAGGCCGGCCAACAGGAAGGCGCGCGGCTGATGATCGGCGGCGCGCGGACGGATTTTAACGGAAAGGGATTCTTCTACGAACCCACCCTCTTTGACGGGGTCAAGCCCGGGTCCACGCTGGAACGCGAGGAGATCTTCGGTCCTGTGTTATCGATCATCGAAGTCGATTCAATGGAAGAGGCGATCAAGGTCAATAATAGTTCGCAATACGGACTCTCCACCTCCATTTTCACACAGGATGTCAACCGGGCTTTTACCGCCATGCGCGACATCGCCAGTGGACTGGTTTACATCAATCATGGCACCACCGGCGCAGAGATCCAGTTCCCGTTCGGGGGCGTACGCGGCACCGGCAACGGTCATCGCGAAGCCGGCCAGACGGCGTTGGAAGTGTTCACCGAATGGAAATCGATCTATGTGGATTACTCCGGCACGCTGCAACGCGCGCAGATCGATAATCGCGGAGAAACCGAATGAAAAAAGAAATCTATCTGGTTCTGGCCGGCATTGGCCTGGCAACCCCATATTGGTTCTTTCTCAAATTCATCACGGTCAACGGATTTGATCTCGCGCTGATCATGCAGAATCTGTTTGCCAATCAGATCTCAACTTTCTTCGCCCTGGACCTGGTAGTCGCGACCATTGTCTTCTGGTTTTTCACCATCCAGGAGGCCCGTAAACTTGATATGAAAAATATCTGGCTCTACATGGTTGCGTCACTCGCCGTCGGATTGTCCTTCGCACTCCCGCTCTTCCTATATTTCCGCGAACACAAACTAAACACGGACAACTAATTTCAATTTACGAATTACGAATTACGATTTACGATTTACAAATGACTCTCACCTGGGAAGCCACCTACGCCATCGCATTGGAATTACGCCGCCAGCATCCGACGGTAAATATGGAAGAAGTCTCCCTCGGGCAAATTTACGACTGGACGGTGAATCTTCCCGACTTCGAAGACGACCTCGCTCTGGCAAATGACGAAATCCTTCAAGCGATCTATCAGGAGTGGTTCGAGGAGAACATTCATGGACAATGAAAAATTGAATTTGCCCGGATACGAGATTCCAGACGAGATGCAGAATCTGGTGGCGGTCACCACACTGGACCGCATTTACAACTGGGGCAGGCGCTCCTCGGTCTGGCCCTTGATGTTCGGGCTGGCTTGCTGCGCGATCGAAATGATCGCGGCGCAGACCGCCCGGTATGACCTGGCGCGCTTCGGCATGGAGATCATGCGGCCAAGCCCTCGCCAATCTGACCTGATGATCGTGGCCGGCACGGTCACCAAGAAGATGGTGCCGACAATCGTGCGTCTTTATAACCAGATGCCTGAGCCCAAATATGTGGTTTCGATGGGTGCCTGCGCCTCCGGCGGCGGTCCGTTCAAGGAAGGCTATAACGTGGTAGCCGGCATCGATAAATTCCTGCCCGTGGATGTGTATATCCCGGGCTGCCCTCCCACCCCGCAGGCTTTGATCGCAGGCTTGATCAAATTGCAGGAGAAGATCGACAAGCAGTCCATCAAAAGCGTGCGCTGGTATCAAAAAGGCAAAGACTCTGTGGAAATCCCCGTCCCGGTCCTGGGTCCGGACTTGATCGACCCACGCCGCGCTGCCGAACTCAGAAATATTGCCGCCCGGAATGAGGGTTAAGAGTCAATATGGCTACACCAACTCAAACCGCCACCGTTGATCTGGCTGCCCGTTTCCCGGACGCAGCCACCGCCGACCCCCGCCCCGGTTTCACTGGCTGGATCGTGAATGTGGATAAATTGGTCGAGATCGCTACCACTGTTCGCGACGAACTCGGCTTCGATCTACTTACGTCCGTCACAGGCGTGGATTACCTGCCCGAAAACAAAATGGAAGTGGTCTATCACGCCTTACGGACCACCGGCGGGCCTGTGCTGAATTTCAAAGTCCAAGTGCCGCGCATCGACCCGATCGAGGTACCGTCCATGACATCGGTCTGGCCCGGCGCGGAGTTCCAGGAGCGCGAGATCTGGGATCTGTATGGGATCCGTTTCACCGGCCATCCGGACCTGCGCCGCATCCTGATGTGGGAAGGCTTTGAAGGTCATCCCATGCGCAAGGATTGGAAAGAGGGCTTTTACGAAGAGGACACCAAGCCATTCAAGAGCCGCTGGCCGGACGGAAACTTTTACATGGCGGAAGATAAGAATCCGTTCAAAGATAACCTGACCATCCCGAAAGACTTCGACCTGGAACAATGGGTGCCGGAAGGTGACGCCGCGCTGTATGGCGCACTCCAGAAATACCAGACGGTCGACGAGCATGGCATCCAGACCGATCACGTGGTCATTAACATCGGCCCGCAACATCCCGCCACGCACGGCGTGTTTCGCGCGGCCGTCGTTCTGGATGGCGAGACGATCCTCAGCCTCAAACCCGTGGTCGGGTATCTCCACCGCAATCACGAGAAGA
>CAYUUJ010000481.1:0-2514 GCA_964447845.1 uncultured Anaerolineaceae bacterium | reverse complement strand
GACAGGCGTTGCGCGCCGCGGTTTCCAGGCCATCTGATTCGGTGCCGTCCATGGCGAGTGAGGGAGACTTCCCAAATCCGCCGATGACGAGCCGCGTTCGGCCGGAGGGCCATTGAGCCAGCGCCGCGCTGACGATCGGCTTGTCGGCCGGCGTGCGCGCCACAGCTTCGAATGCAAATTTCGCTTGCAGGGGGATGGTAATTTTTGTGATGAGTCCTTTAGGTCGAAGAGGCAGGAAGTCGCCGATGTTCGATATTCGAAATTCGATTTTCGAATTCTCGATTATCGATTGCTCGATTTTCGCATCCAGCGCGAGCAGGGCGCTTACAAACGGCGAGCGACCATCGCAAGCTACGATCGTACCCGCGACTGTCGCCATATTTCTGATATTGAGCGGAGCTTCGTGCAGGATGGTTTCTTTGATTGCCGCAGGTACTTCACTGGATTCGAGCAAAGCTTGTAAGGTCGCGGTCGCGCCGATCTCCAGCTCGTTACCCGTTTTGCGGATGGTGTTCAACGCCAGGGCCTGGAGGTCCACCACCTCAACGGAATCAGACCCGGGCTGAGTCAGAACCGTTCCACCGCCCATTGGCAGTGTGCGCGGCTCCAGGCGTGCGATCAAATTCAGGGCTTCGTCCAGAGTCTGCGGTCTGTGATAGGCGCGGATCATGGAACTATTATACTCATGTACGCCCCGTAAGCTTCCGTTCGCTCAGTCCGGATACACTCTCCAGCCGAGTTCACCCAGCCTGGACATATCAAATTGTTCCTTGGGCACGTTAATCATCGTAGCCGTCGCCTCCGCCAGGAGTTCGTCGGTCTCAGCGTTGTAGATTCCCGCCCAGGCTTGAGACACGCGGCCCTTGGATTTTTCCGACTTGCCGATAATGCGCAGCAGTTTACCGATGGGGACGTTCTGCCGATATTTCACTTCCATTTTCGCTGTAAATACGAATCGCGGATTTATTGGATCGCTGCCCATCGGAGCCCGGCCCAGGACCTCGTCCAGCAGGCTGGCGATGATACCGCCGTGCAGCATTCCGGGATAGCCCTGGAAATGTTCAGGTGCGGTATAGGTCGTCTCCACAACCCCCGGCTCGACTTCGTAAATGTGCAGGTGCAATCCAACGGGGTTTTCCAATCCACATGCAAAACAATGACGCGAGTTGGGTTGTTTATTTTTTGACATGCATCGATTATACCCAGCAACGTATTGCAGCAGAAGCCAGCCGGGGCATTTCGTGTAAAATCAATTTGTGAAATCTATGAATTTATGAACACGACCAAGTTGCGTGCATTGCTGGTTCAACTCTATGGGGAGGAATCAGGCACGTCTGTACTCGGCCAACTTACGACCATTCTGGATGAATATGGCGACCGTCTTCCGAAACCGCGCGTGACGGGGATAAGCGAACGGGATGCGGTTTTGATCACCTACGCGGATCAGATCCAGGAAACTGGAAAACCACCTCTGCAGTCGTTGACGGATTTTTGCAAGAAACATTTCGCGGTCATCCTCAGCACCGTGCATATCCTGCCTTTCTATCCGTGGTCATCCGATGATGGATTCTCGGTCATCGATTATCGGGCGGTGGATGCGCGTTATGGCGGCTGGAAGGATATCCAGGAACTTGGAAAGTATTTTCGATTGATGTTCGATGCAGTCATCAATCACATCTCGGTGCAAAGTGCCTGGTTTAAAGGCATGCTGCAAGGCGAAGAGCAGTACCATGATTATTTTGTGATCCCGGAGCATGGCGCAGATCTGAGGCAGGTGGTCCGGCCGCGTGCCCTGCCATTATTGACCAGTTTCTCCACCTCCCTTGGGGAGAAGAAGGTCTGGACTACATTCAGCGCGGACCAGGTGGATTTGAATTATCGAAACCCCGCTGTCCTGCTCGAAATCATCGACATTTTGCTATTCTATGTCCAACAAGGCGCCGAGTTTATTCGCCTGGATGCCATAGCTTATATGTGGAAAGAACCCGGGACAACCAGCATCCATCTTCCGCAAACGCACTGGATCATTCAACTTTTTCGGGCTGTGCTGGATGAAGTTGCGCCGCATGTGGTCCTGATCACCGAAACCAACGTGCCTCACACGGAGAATATTTCCTATTTCGGGGATGGCGTTAATGAAGCACAGATGGTTTATAACTTTTCCCTGCCTCCGCTGGTCTTGCATGCCTTCCAAACTGGCACAGCTGATACGCTGTCGCGTTGGGCAGCCGGCTTGAAACTGCCTTCGGATAAAGTCACTTTTTTCAATTTCCTGGCTTCCCACGATGGGATCGGGGTCAATCCCTCGCGCGGGATCCTGCCGGAGGCCGAGATCGAGGCAATGGTTCAGGGTATTCAAAAACATGGAGGCCTGGTGTCCTTTAAGTCCGCCGGGGATGGCACACAGATCCCGTATGAGCTGAATATCAATTATTTTGATGCCTTGAATGACCCCAGTGGAAATGACCCTTTGGAGATCCAGGTCCAACGTTTTGTGACCGCGCATGCCATTCT
>CAYUUJ010000480.1:0-2533 GCA_964447845.1 uncultured Anaerolineaceae bacterium | reverse complement strand
CTACATTAGCGAGGTGCGTGCGCTGGCCCGCCTAGAGACCATACAATACAGCGTGGAAAAGGTCATCACCGCCGAGCAAAGCCAGGGCACGTTCAGCTTTTTGTTCGGTGACAGTCTGCTGTTCGTGGCGCACGGGATCGTGATCGCAGGCATCGATATGTCGAAGATGGAGCCGGGCGACATGCAGCTGGTTAACGGCGTTTTGAACGTGCGTTTGCCGGCGGGTGAGATCTTCGTAGCCGCCATCGATAACCAGAAGTCCTACGTTTATACCCGCGAGACCGGCATCCTCACCAAACAATCCGTTGACCTGGAGACGCTGGCCCGCCAATCGGCCGAGGAGGAGATCCGCAAGGCTGCGTTGGAAGATGGGATCCTCGTCCAGGCGGAGCGCAATGCCGAGTCGTTCCTGCTGAAATTCTTCAACGCGCTCGGTTATGACGCTGTGATCTTTACATTCGACGATTTGTAATGGGTAGGGGCAGACCCGCGTGTCTGCCCGAGAAACCCGCGTGTCTGCCCGGGCGGACACATGGGTCCGCCCCTACACGCGCTCCGTCCACGACGGATGCGCATATTTCTCGCTGACCAATTGTTCAGCGCGCGTCCGTTCGGACGCAGACAATTCCCCCCGCTCGAACGTCAATCCCAAATGCACTTCGAATCCGCACACGAATGCCTCAGCCGCCGTGGCCCAATCCGACGCGCGGCCCAGGACGGATTCAACCGTCGAGGCGCGCGCCAGCAATCGCGTCGAAGCCCGCGCGCGCGCTGATTCATCCATAAAAAACAGCGCCTGACAGATGCGCGTCAGGTCGCCCGTCAGCGGCAGAGACCCGTGTTGTAACACGCCGTCTTTCTTGCGCGCCTGCGCCGAACCGATCAACTTCCTGCCCCCCACTGTAATTTCATAAGCCGACGGCACCTCGAAACAGACCGGCGTTGGCGTGGACGGCGCGGGTTCCTGGGCGTTCGTTTGCATCTCCACCGGCAGACCCAGCTCACGCATGGCATGCAGCATGGCCTGCGCCAGGCGATTGTAAGATTCCAGCACCGTGCCCGCCATCCGGGGTTCGTCCGCCCGGGCGATGACCGAATAGGTCAACTCATCCGTATGCAGGATGGCCCGTCCACCGGTGGCCCGGCGCACCACCCCCCAGCCACGCTGGGTCAGGCGCGCTGCGTCCACGTCCGCGTACGGCTGAGCGTACCCCAGGGAGAGGCACGGCGGGTCCCAGGCATACAGGCGCAGGGTCGGGGCTGAATCGCCGCGCCGGACGAAGTCCAGCAGCGCTTCGTCCACGGCCATATTCCAGGCGCCGGCCGCAGACGGGGTGGTCAGGAGCCGCCAGGTGGAAGAATGAGACATATTGGCTATTTTACCTTCCCGGGCTCTGGTTTAGACTTAGAGGAATAATCTAGCGGAGAGGCCAATGTCCAACAACATTCATTCCATCGTACGGCGTATCAATCGCGAACTGGTGCCGCAGTTCGAGGAGCGGCTGCGTTCTTATCTGGCTGAGCAGGACAGGGAATGGCTGATCGAGCAGATCGTCCGCCTGACGCTGGATGCCCACAGCCTGCAGGAGATGGACCGCAAGTTCGTGAAGGAGATGCAAGCCCGCAGGCGGGCCGAACGGGCGGAGCGGGTGAAAGCCCTGGGCCTGAACCGTGAGAAACTGCAGGAGTTCAATAAGCAGCATAAAGGCTACGACCGTGAACGCCTGATCGCCGAAAAGTATTTATTACCGGATGCGCCTGAGAAAGGCACCGATCTGATCGCAGAGTCTTTCCGCACCGAAAAGGGCAATGCGCTCCTGCTGCAGGCCAAGGATGTTTTGTTCGCCCTGTTGTTCGGCGACGCGGGTACCAACACCAATTTCGATCGCAAACAACAGGAGCTGCTCATGCTCAACCTGCCCAGCCTGAAGGCCGGACCACTCGATTTCATGAAGGCTTCCACCGAATACAACGTGGCCGGCACCTGGAACGACCCCGATAACGTCTCCAACGATCAGCGCGCCGATAACCTGGTGCTTGAAATGGAATATGGCGAGATCGAGGGAGAGTTGATCGGGGATGGGATCGTGCTGACCCTCAGCCTGATCAACAACCTGGAGGTCAACGAGCAGATCCTGTACGCGCGCATGATCAACCTCGAGCAGAGCACATTGATCTTATGATCCAGAAGCGAGCCGGATTAAACACAAAGGACACAAGGGACACGAAGGTGTCGACCTTGAATCCTTAGTGTCCTTGGTGTCCTTTGTGTTTAGATTCTTGTGAGGCGTAGATGACGACCGAAACGATGAACCGCTTGTTCGCCTTTTCAAGCGCCGCCGGGCATGACTCAGACGGCTTCGGCGAATGGCGGGTGCGCGCCGAGGAAAGCGGCCGGTTCTCGATCGAGCATCACGTGCTCGGCGCGCTGACCGACTTTGGATCCTTTTATTTATCCCCCAGCGAAACCGCCGCGCTCTGGGACCTGATCACTGCCGCGGCTTTCGAACAGCGCAGCGCCGCCCACCGCGCC
>CAYUUJ010000479.1:0-2539 GCA_964447845.1 uncultured Anaerolineaceae bacterium | reverse complement strand
CGTCTATAACAACGGAGCTGCCTTCCGCGACAGGGCTGAACTCACGAACGGGACAGTTACCGGGATGAGCGTCTCCACCAACTCGGACGACGTCACCAGTTACTGTCCACAGATCCAATTTACCACGCACGACGGCCAGGATATTACCTACTTTCCAAATGTTTGTTCCACTTCTCCACGGTATGAGAGTGGGGATCAGGTGGAGCTGTATTACGACCCGCAGAATCCGGAAGAGGCGCAGGTTGTGGGCTTCTGGACTCAATACGGGATCCTGACACTTCTCGGTGGCATTGGACTGGTTTTTTTCGCGGTTGGAATATTCATCGGCTGGCTCGCCAGTCCAATGGCGCGCAAGAAAAGCTAGTCAGCAGCGGAACCACACAAACCAAAATTTGTTATTCGCGGAGTCAGCAAGAAAGGGTTTCTAAATTTTTTCACAATTCTAGGCATTCTATTTTTGGGCGGGGCTGCCATTGCTTATTTTGTTGGAGCATCCTTCCGGATATATGCGTCTGTCCTGCCGGGTTGACCACCCTACGACAATAAGAAAACCAATTAAACCTCTTTTGTTCCTTTTTACACTAACAAATCCGGATTTCACCGCCCCGGAAAATGTTGTGCATATTAATGTCTGTTAATGTATAATGGAAACAGATAGGCAAGACTTTCAACAAGACCGGTCCGCTTTCGGGATCTACTTCCCTGAAGCGGTGGCCATGGCTAATAAAACGAAATCTGGAACCTTTTCTGGCAAGCATATTCTCTGCCCAGGGAGTTAATCTGGGAAGTCAACGTCCGATGCCCGATTTGGACGGTATTTCATAAACACAACTGACTTTACACCATACCATCGCCAGACGTGACTTTGCGGTCACGGTATTTGGCCTATCCCCAACCGCAGTGCGCGGGACCTGGGGCCGGGCCGCCCAACCCAGACGTTTTCGCAGCCGAGGCCGACGGTCGGACCTTCGGCTGTTTCTTTTTAACTGCCTCTCCCCGTTCGCGGAGAGGGGATATTTGGAACATGAAAACAATTACTGCCATCGAAGCGCAAAAGAAAAATCCCAACCGGGTCAATATTTACCTGGATGGCGAATTTGCCTTCGGAATAACCCGCATCGTGGCTGCCTGGCTGCAGCTGGGCCAGACGCTCGAGGATGAGAAGATCGCCAATCTGCAAGCCGAGGATGCGCGCGAACAGGCTTATCAACAGGCGATGCTCTTCCTAAGTTACCGGGCCCGCTCAGAGGCCGAAATTCGGCAGAACTTGCGGAAAAACGATTACCCTGAACCTGCCATCGAAGAGACGATCGAACGTCTCAGGCAGGCTCGGTTGGCGGACGATAGTCAATTCGCCCAGGCCTGGGTGGAAAATCGAAACACTTTCCGCCCGCGCAGCCGGCGTGCATTGAGCATGGAACTCCGTCAGAAGGGACTCGATGACGAGACCGTGCAAACTGCGTTGGCAGGGGTGGACGAAGAGGCATTGGCCTACCTGGCAGCCCGGAAAAGACTCGGCCGGCTCGAGGGTCTCGAAATGAACGAGTTTAGAAAAAAATTGGGCGAATTCCTGGCGCGGCGTGGTTTCTCGTATGAAATTATCAGCCCCACTGTAAAGCGGCTCTGGAATGAAGCGCAAACAGGTCAAGAACAAACTATTGAAGATGAGGAAAATTTATGAATCTAACCGATTTGATCGTTCCCATTTTGGGATTGGCAGTCGGACTAGTGGCGGGATTTCTCTTCCATCGCTACCAGGCCGAAAATGCCATCAAAGACCAGCAGCAAAAAGCCGATTCGATACTTAAGGTCGCCACCGAACAGGCGCGCTTGATCGATAGCCAGGCGCGTGAGAACGCCACCAAAATTGTCCAGGGTTCCGAGCTGGAGATCAAAGAGCGCCGCATCGAGCTCAATCGCGAAGCCGAACGTCTCGAAAAACGCCGTACGGAAGTGGACGGCCGCGCCGATCGGCTGGAACAACGCGAGCAGGCCGTTAACAAACGGCAATCGCAAGTCGATAAGAAAGCCAATGACATCGAAAAGTTATACGAGGATGAACTAAAAAAGCTGGAGCAGATCGCCGCGCTCTCACAGGATGACGCCCGGAAGGAATTGTTCGCCGCCGTCGAAAAAGAAGCCCGCGGCGATATGGCGCGCATCATCCGGCAGATCGAAGCGGAGGCGCGCGAAGAAGGCGAGAAGCGGGCCCGCAAATTGATCGCGGACGCCATCCAACGCGTGGCCTCCGAACATGTGGCCGAAGTGACGCGCGCCGTCGTCACCCTTCCGAACGAAGAGATGAAAGGCCGTATCGTCGGCCGCAACGGGCGCAATATCAAAGCGTTCGAACAGGCCGCCGGCGTGGACGTGATCGTGGACGATACGCCGGACTCCGTGACGGTCTCGTGCTTCGATTCAGTGCGGCGTGAAATTGGACGCCGGGCGCTCAGCAAACTGATCCTTGACGGTCGCATCCACCCGGCTCATATCGAAAAGATCGTCGAAGATGATACCAACTTGCTTGAGAAGATCATCA
>CAYUUJ010000478.1:0-2543 GCA_964447845.1 uncultured Anaerolineaceae bacterium | reverse complement strand
TGTAAAAAAAGCCGTACCTTCCATTACCATTTTCGCCAGTGGCGGACTGAAAGACGGACTCGACATTGCTAAATGCATCGCCCTAGGTGCAACCCTGGGTGGTATGGCAGGGCAATTTCTTAAAGCGGCAGGTGTTTCCACGGAACGAGTCATCTCGATGATGAAGCTCGCCAAGCGGCAGCTTGAGGTAACAATGTTCGCCACCGGCGCCGCGAAGCTAAATGAGCTGGCGGACAAATTGGAATTATCAAAGTAAGCTCAACAGAGCAGGGTTCGATAATTCTTAAATTGACATCACGTTTAATCTGACTACAGGTATCTCAGCCTCAGCTGATAACTTTGAATTACAGAATTAATCCATCAATGAAATCGATCCGTTTTCTCAAATATATTTTTTCAGCCCTCTTGTTGAGTGCTTGCAGCAGCCTGAGTCCCTCGCCGTTTGCATCTCCCAGTCCGGTACCACCTTCCGGACCCGGAGCGGGATTTCGCTACTCCACATATGGAGCGCCGGATAATATGGGTCCCGATTATTGGGTCTCCGTTGGGGAAAGGATGGCCGCTAAATTTCCGGATGCACATCCGGAGCTGATTTGGATCGTTGGTAATTTGTACGGGGATGGTACCTATCTGAGTTTCCACGAAGAAAGCGACGATCCGCTCATTTATTCAGGGTTTGCGGACATGAACGAGACCATGCTGAATATGTTCGACGAGCGCGGATTTAAGGTATGGTTGCAAGTGGAACCCGGAAACGCGGATATGGTGACATTGATCCATTTGCTGATGAATCAATATAAACATCATCCCAGCGTGATCGGCTTCGGCGTCGACGTTGAGTGGTACAAATCCGTCAGCGGACCGTTGGGTGAACCGGTCACAGATGAAGGAGCGAAACTGTGGGTGGAAGCGGTTCGCTCTCATGGCGCGCACTATCAGCTATTCTTGAAACACTGGGAAGTCGACTGGATGCCCCCCACCTATCGGGATGGAATAGTGTTCGTAAATGACGCACAGCAATTCGAGTCGCTGGATGCAATGCTGGCTGGCTTCAAGGATTGGGGGGAATCGTTTGCACCGTCGCCCGTGGGATTTCAATATGGTTATCCAGCCGATAAGCTTTGGTGGAAGGAACTTCAAGATCCTCCGGGAGACATCGGTCGTACCCTGCTTGAAAATATTCCAAATACATCGGCGTTGTTCTGGGTTGACTTTTCCATTCTGGATGCCTTCCCGCCTTAAGATGGACCGGCCGTGATAGAATACCCGGGTTAAAAATCATACACTGGATATTCTGATGAGCCTGATCCACATTGAAAACCTAACCAAACATTTCAGAGTTCTAAACCGCCGCCCGGGCTTGGGCGGCGCGTTTCGCGATCTCTTCTCCGGCGATTTTCGCACCGTCAAAGCGGTGGATGGGATCTCGTTCGACATCGACGCAGGGGAAATCGTTGGGTATATCGGCCCGAACGGCGCCGGAAAATCAACAACGATCAAAATGATGACCGGAATTCTAAAGCCGACAGGCGGCACGATTATGGTGAATGGGCAGCCGCCTTATGCAAACCGCATCCGCCAGGCACAAGTCATGGGCGTGGTCTTCGGCCAGCGGACCCAGTTGTGGTGGGATCTGCCGGTCATAGAATCTTTCAATATTTTGAAGGAAATTTACAAGGTCGATAAAAAGAATTTCGACGAGCATATGCAATTGTTCAGTGACCTTGTAGGGCTGGATGCCTTATTCAGCCAGCAGGTACGCACATTATCACTCGGTCAACGGATGCTATGCGATATCGCAGCCGCCTTCCTGCATGACCCGCAGGTCGTCTTTCTCGATGAGCCGACCATCGGATTGGATATTTCCATCAAGGCCAAGATCCGGGAATTGATCAGGGAATTGAACCGTACCCGCAATACGACCATCATCCTGACGACGCACGACCTCGGTGACGTGGAAGCCATCTGCCGGCGTATCATTATTATCGACAAGGGGAAGATCCTATACGACGGTGATATCAAGAAGGTCAACGCGTTATTCGGCGCGTACAGAACGATCAAGCTGCAGATCAATGACTTTACCGCCTCCACTCTCGTATCGCTGAACGATAAGTTCCAAAAACAATTCGGAACCAACCACGGTATAACGGTCGGCGAGACGGAAGAGTTCTGGACCGACGTAACCATCGATCAAGCCCGCACTCCCCTATCGGAGGTGCTGAACTCCGCCATGTCCGATTTCCCTGTCACGGACGTGCGGATCGTGGAGATCGGCATGGAACATGTGGTACAGAAAGTTTATGACGGAGCCCTGGGATGAAACCTTATCTGGCTCTGGTGCGCGGCTCGTACATGATCGGCCTGGTATACCGATTTGGTTTCCTTTTCACCATACTTGGGAATATCATCTATCTGGGCGTCGCTTATTACCTCTGGAGCAGCATTTACGAGCACTCGGAGGTGATCCGCGGACTAACTTTCGACGAGACATTTTTGTATGTTGCATTAGGCAGTGTGATCTTTATCCTGCTCAAAACTTATAC
>CAYUUJ010000477.1:0-2550 GCA_964447845.1 uncultured Anaerolineaceae bacterium | reverse complement strand
CACTGGAATACGAGTACAACGACGCCAAAGACGATACAGAGAACGCCCAACCAGCCGATGACTTCGAAGGTCATTGATGTCACATCCAGGCGAGCGCCCCTAGGCCTTATGCTTGCTGCCCGAGACTGCCACATCACTGCCTCCGATGTTCGATACAGAGTACTAAAATAATTATCCCACTGACTTATCAAAAGGTCAAGAGTTCAAAGCAAGGACATCCTCCACTGCAGGCAGCGGCCATCCGGCGCCCAGAAGTTCCTGCCGGATTACCTCATCGGTGACACCAGTACGGCGGGCTTCCTGCACATACGAATACAACTGAGGATTGATGTCGACGATCGGTGCGTCGTCCGGCTCAAACGCCATCGGCGACTCAGAAATGATGACCCCGAACGTTGATCGCTTTTTCCAGCGGCGAACAAACACTACGACAAGCATCATAGCCAGGACGCCGACGCCGGCTCCCACCCATGTCAGATGCTCCTTCACCCAACGCTTGATCTCATCCTCGATGCCGTCGATCGACTGGCCCGAAGAAATGAGCGCCTGGCATTGGTCTTTGTATTTTTTCAGGGAAGGTGCTGTTTCAAAATTCTGGTTGCTCATGGCCAGGCTAAATTCTTTCATGGCGGCCTTGCAGTGGCTGGACTGGAGCAACGCAAGCCCCCTGGTAACATGCTCACGGTAAGTAACGGTGTTTTCGATGTTCTGCTGACTCAGGACTTCTTTTACGATGGGGAGCGGAATCGCGAATGCGAAGTTGTCTCCCCCTTCTTCAGAAAATCCTGACTGGTACGTGATGACGCCCAGCACCTGGCCTTTCTCGTTCATCAGCGGACCACCACTAGAACCGGCTGAAATCTTGGCATCGGTTTGGATCAGTTTGAAAGCCTTGGTACGAGTATCTTTGAGCGCGCTCACCACGCCTTGAGTGAAGCTGGACTGCAAAAAGTCGCTAGCCGTAGCACTGGCATTGGCTGGGAAACCAAATACGGATACCCGCTGGCCAGTGGCCACAGCATCGGAATCACTCAGCGCAATCGTCGGCAAATCGCCTTCCGCGATGCGGATAATTGCGATGTCTTTTTCATCCAGGTCATACTGCTCATTGGCATAGACCACAGTCGCGGGAAAACCTTTTTTCAGCAGGTTATCGATATTGGATTCGATGGAAGAAGGGTTGAGGACCGTGACCTTTTTCGTAGCTGAGAACGTGCTTGCATTGAAAAGCTTTATCGCATCCTCGAAGGCATGCGGAGCCCAGGCATTGAAATCGGTCAAATGCTTCTCCAGTTGGCGGAATTGCGGGTCGGACAGCTTCAAAAACTCGCGATACATAATTTCCTCGACGAGGTCGGCAATCGCCTCATCCTTCATGGAATAGTCTGACACCACGTGCGCATTGGTCACGATAGTACCATCAGCGTTGACCACAAATCCGCTTCCTGTAAAAAGCTGGTTAAGTTCTAGTTTCAGTGGTTTCTGGCCTTTCAGGAACCGCAGAGAGATCGGCTTGTCGACAGATTCCACATCGATATCAAAGGTAAAAGGCGCGATCTCTGCGTGCCCCCAGTATTCAGTGACTACTCGTACGATCGCCGGCTTGGCAAGGTTGACCACGTCCTCTTGAGTCAGAGGTGGTTCCACAAATTCCTGAGCGGCCAATCCCTGGAGATAACGCTCATCCAGCGGGCCCTGGATGAAATATAAAAGCGCTCCCAGTATTCCTAGGGCACCGATCCTACCTACAATCCGGAGCACATTGTTCATTCCCATCCATTATACCTCCCTGGGCCTGCTGGAGCTAAAAAACTTATAAACACCTAAACCTTGCGAGCGATGTTAAAAACGATGCCCAGTGACGCCAGCAGCATCATGAGCGCGGTGCCGCCATAGCTGATGAATGGCAACGGCAGGCCGGTCAATGGGCCAACTCCGGAGATGGCTGCGATATTAATGACGGTCTGCGCCATGATCCAGGTGGCGATGCCCATGACATACAGACGCGCAAATTTATCCGACGTTTTCCTGGCAATGGATACCAAGATCCAACACAAGCCACCAAACAGGCCCAGGACGGCAAAACCGCCAACCAAACCCAGCTCCTCGACAATGACCGCGTAAATGGAGTCGCCGATCGTCTCAGGAAGGAATCCGTATTTCTGGGTACTGTTGCCGTAGCCGACACCGAATAATCCGCCGGAACCGATAGCGATGAGCGACTGGTTGACCTGGTAGGAAATACCGCGTGGGTCGGCTGCCGGGTTGATAAGCGACTTAATGCGGTCCAAACGGTACGGCTCAAAAACGATCAGCCCCGCGAAAATCACCGCACCCACCAAAAGGAGCACGACAAAATCCTTGAGCTGCACCCCGGCAACGAAATACACACCAAAGGCGATGGCAGCTACCACCACCAGTGTTCCCAAGTCCGGCTGCATCATCAATAACAGGCCGATAAACCCGATTACGAGCAAAAACGGCAAAAGGCCGTAGGTCCAGTCTTTCGTCCGGTCTTCCTTCCCGCCGAACCACGCCGCAAAATAGATC
>CAYUUJ010000476.1:0-2555 GCA_964447845.1 uncultured Anaerolineaceae bacterium | reverse complement strand
CCAAAGACAGAGGGAACGATATTCGAGTATTCGAGACTCGAGTATGCAGGCAACGAATGTTCTCTGTAATGCAGATATGCGAGTGGGGGAGGTGCGCCAGTTTTGCCGGCTGGACGATCAAAGTCAAAGCCTGATGCGGTCGGCGATGACGCAGATGCAGCTCTCGGCGCGTGCATATCATCGAATTCTGAAACTTGCACGTACGATCGCGGACCTGGCGGGGGATTCAGAAATTGGATCCGTTCATCTGGCGGAGGCGCTGCAGTATCGGCCGAGGATCATGATGGGGTAAGACAAAATTCCGGTAAAAATTGCCCATTAGATTTGTCTCATCCTGTATAAACTTATCTCAATATCGACGCATTCCACTGAAATGTGCTAAACTGAAAGTGCTTTCACAAAAATTATGACACCTCCAAAAAAATTACCTACGATCTATGATGTAGCCAAATTGTCTGGCGTAAGCATTTCAACAATCTCGCGTGTGTTGAATGCTCCGGATAAAGTAAATTCAGAAACGCACAAGCGTGTTATGAATGCCATAGACCAGCTTGGTTTCGTTCCGCGGGCGGAAGCACGCGCTCGTGCGTTACAGAATACGGATCGCATTGGTGTATTAACGCCTTTTTTCACAGCTCCATCCTTTGTGCAACGATTGAGAGGGGTGGCTTCTGCGTTATCAAAGGCAAACTATGAATTAGTGATCTACCCTGTTGATTCAATGGATCACCTGCAGGGATATATTGCCTCCATCCCGTTGATGAGAAATATTGACGGATTGATCATCATGTCCCTCTCTCTTAATGACCAGGATGCGCACCGATTATCCAACAACCATATGGAAACTGTCCTGATCGAGTATTCACACCCTCAGTTGAACAGCATCAAAATAGATGACCAGCGCGGCGGGCGCCTGGTTGCAGAACATCTCATCAGTAAGGGACATAAATCTTTTGGGTTTCTGGGAGATATTGAGCCACCTGAACGATTTGCGATCCATCCGGTTAAATCCCGTCTGATGGGTTTTAAGCAAGGGTTGGAAGAGGCAGGTTTGTCATTACCCAAAACATATATCTATTCATGCCCTTATATTCAAAAAGAAACATCGCAGGCCGCGCATAAGCTGCTTGGTTTGCAAAAACCGCCCACGGCTATTTTTGCCGCATCGGATATGCAAGCTTTGAGCGTAATGAAAGTGGCGCGCGAGTTGGATATCAAAATCCCGAACGATCTGGCAATTGTCGGCTTTGATGATATCGATGTAGCCGATCATGTGGACCTTACAACGGTCTGCCAGCACCTGGATGAATCGGGGAGATTGGCAGCCGAAATCCTGCTTTCACGCATTGGCGAATCAAAGCGTCCGCTTCAACATATCAACCTTCCATTACAACTAATCGAACGCCTGACGACATAGCCAGTACTTCTAAATTTACCCCTTCACTTGCACAGCTCCAAAAATTGATATTAATAATATTATTGACTTCCATACGAGTTATGCTATACTAATTATGAAAGTGCTTTCATGAAAAGACCCTTCAAACCGTACCGTCTTTAATCGAATTACATTTATGTAGTGAGGAGGTGCGCGGCAAATTAGCCAATTCCCCAATTCCCCAGTTTCCCATTCTGTATAAAGTCGTTTAAACCTTTTCCAAGGAGAGAAGAAATGAAAAAAATGTTATGGCAAATGTTTGTGTTAATGCTCGTTGGCTCCATGCTCTTGACCGCCTGCGGTGCCACACCAACTGCAGCACCAGCAGCTACTGAAGCCCCAGCTGCGACCGAGGCGCCTGCCGCCACTGAAGCTCCTGTCATGCCGGAAGTCAGTTTTGATTATGCGCCTGGTGGTGCTTTAGAAGCGGCCATCCAGGGTGAATATACGGGAACAACTGTCACGGTGGACGGCGCCTTTGAAGGCAATGACCCGGATGGTGTGAAATTTGCAGAGTCTATGAGAGCGTTCGAAGAGGCTACTGGCATTACCGTCAACTATATCGGTAATAAGGAATTCGAAGGTTCCATCGCGATCCGCGTGGACGCCGGCGATGCCCCTGATATTGTGGACTTTCCACAACCCGGCTTGTTCGCCAACTTTGTGCGCAGCGGCGACGTTCTACCGGTGGACTTCATTTCCGATGAATGGCTTTCGAAGCAATACAATGCTGGTTGGCGCGAATTTAATACCGTTGACGGCGTTGAATCAGGTGTCATGCACCGTTACTCCGGCAAAAGCCTGGTTTGGTATCCCAAGAAAGCATGGGATGCTGCAGGATATCAAGTTCCTGAAACATGGGACGACCTGGTTGCTTTGACGCAGCAGATCGCCGATGACGGCGACACCGCATGGTGCATCGGAATCGAATCTGGTGCCGCCACTGGCTGGGTAGCCACTGACTGGACCGAAGACATGATGCTGCGCACCACCTCGCTCGAGAACTACGACGCCTGGGTTGCCGGCGAACTGGCCTTTGACTCACCAGAAGTGAAGAAAGCCGTTGAAACCTGGAGCGAAATCTGGTTCAACGATGCCTTTGTAAGTGGTGGTCGTTCAT
>CAYUUJ010000475.1:0-2582 GCA_964447845.1 uncultured Anaerolineaceae bacterium | reverse complement strand
CCGGGTTATATAGCATTCCGCAGCGATGGGGGATCAAACGCGCGTTGCAGATCTTCATCGAGCACCGGCAGACGGTTATTGTGCGCCGTTCGAATTTTGAACTTGCAAAAGCCCGGGCGCGCATCCATATCCTGGACGGCTACCTGATCGCGCTTGAAAACATCGACCAGGTGGTCAAGACCATTAAGGAATCTCCGGACGCCGATCAAGCCAAAGAACGCTTGATGAAACGATTCAAGCTGAGCGAACTACAGGCACAGGCGATCCTGGATATGCAGCTGCGGCGCCTGGCAGCGCTCGAACGTAACAAGATCGAGGATGAACACAAGCAGGTCAAAGCCACCATCGATCATCTTGAAGACCTGCTGGCCCACCCAAAGAAGATCCTGGCCTTGATCCAAACGGACATGACCGAGCTGACCGAAAAATACGGCGATGATCGCCGGACGCGCATCGCGGCGGAGGCCAAAGAAGATTTCCACGACGAGGATCTAGTTCAGGATGAGGCGGTATTGATCAGCCTGACCGAGCGCGGGTATGTTAAACGTGTGGCGGCGGCGGTCTTCAGGTCTCAGAGCCGCGGCGGGCGCGGGGTGATGGGGCATTCCACCAAGGAGGAAGATGAGGTGGTGGCGCTGATCCCGGCGCGCAGCATCGATACGATGTTGTTCTTCTCGGATAAGGGCAAGGTCTACTCCGAGAAGGTCTACCAGATCCCGGATGCCGACCGCGCCGCCAAGGGTATCCCGTTGGTGAACGTGCTGGCCCTGGACGCCAACGAGCGCGTGACGGCTGCCATCGCGGTATCGAATTTTTCAGCGCACGGATTTTGCGTGATGGCGACCGCGCGCGGCCGGGTCAAGCGTGTGAACCTGGAGGAGTTCGCCTCCGTCCGCCCCTCGGGCTTGATCGCCATGAGCCTGGACGAGGGCGACCACCTCGGATGGGCGCGCCTGACCTCCGGTAAGGATGAAGTGATTTTCGTAACTCAGAAAGGCCAGGCATTGCGATTCAGCGAGGAGAAAATCCGCTCCATGGGACGCCAGGCCGCGGGCGTGCAGGGGATCCGCCTGGTTGATAACGACGCGGTAACCAGCATGGACGTGGTGCAGAAAGATGGCTCGTTGTTGATCGTCACCACTGCCGGCTATGGCAAGCAGACTCCGCTCAAGGAGTACACAGCCAAGGGGCGCGCCACCCGCGGCATCGCCACGATCGACCAGAAGGCTTTGGATGAAATCGGCCACATCGCCGCAGCCCGCGTTGTACAAGCGGCCGACGACCTGACCATCATCACCGCCAATGGCGTTACGATCCGTTTGAAGGTGAACAACGTGAAAAAATCCGGCCGCGCCACCAAGGGCGTGCACCTGATCAAGCCTCAGCCGGGCGATTATGTGGCCACCGTGGCCCGCATCGCCGCCGAGGACTTGAAGAAGGCCGGCGCGAATGTCGACGGGGTGGAGCCCGAAAAAGAACAGCCACAATTGATTTAACCGAAAAAGGCCTCGCTCAAAGGCGGTCTGCCTGCACTGTGCCGCAGGCACACGTGTGACCGACGCATTTAAAGAGCAGCCGCAGGGTCACAGACCCTGCGGGAGCTTATAAGATCAAATAAATAAGACGGCCAAGTGGCCGCCTTTTGTTTTTATATCGGTAAACTTATTTTCTCAGTGATCAACAGACACATCGTCCCCAGGGAACAAACCGCGAACATCAGCATCAGGGCGACGATAAATCGCTGGATCGGCGTCATGCCGAAAAAACGGCCGTTCCTTGAAGAAGAGGTTTCAATCTCTGCGGGTTTAAATTGCGCTTCCTCTTCGTAAAATGGCTTGGCAGCTGCATCTTCACGGAGATTATCGATCATATATTAAGTATATCATACGGCCGGCCGCAGTCGCACGTCGCCAAAACTAAGCGTTATTGCCTGTCCATCTTGAGTGCGCAAGCGTAAATTGCCGTCGGGGTCAAGCCCGAGCAATTCGCCTGTCACTGGCGCGTTGTTTTCCTCCCACACCTGCACCTGTTGACCGCGAAAAGCCAGTGCGTCCTCCCAAGCTTGCATGAACATGTCGGTTTCGATACTCGCACGCCATTTGATCAGGGAATTTAATACAGCATGCAATATTTCCGCACGATCCGGGCGTTCACCAAGCGCTTCTTCAAGGCTGGTGGCTGGATAGTTAAGCAACTCCGATGGCGGCACAGCGGACCTGGCCACGTTGATCCCGATCCCCGCGATCGTGAAATCAACCTGCGAGCCGATCCAGACCGATTCGAGAAGAATGCCGGCAACTTTTTTATCGTTGACCAGGATGTCGTTGGGCCACTTGATCAAGGGGGCGAGGGAACGCGTCTGCAGCGAATCGGTCACAGCCAGCGCGGCCAGGCCCACGGTCCGGGAGTGATGCGGACTGCCGGTCGCCCCTTCTTCAGAATTGCCCGGCGTGAAGCGAGGAGGCCCTGGATGCTTTGTGGGGTTGGGACGCAGGATCAGGCTGAAGGCCAGAGCCGAACCGGCTGGGGTGAACCATTTTCGGCCGGAGCGGCCGCGGCCGGCAGTCTGTTCGTCCGCGATC
>CAYUUJ010000474.1:0-2583 GCA_964447845.1 uncultured Anaerolineaceae bacterium | reverse complement strand
GCCAAAGAGGCCGGCGCGGATGCGGCCAAGTTCCAGAATTTCGACGCGCCCAAGATCGTCTCGGATTACGGTTTTTTGCATATGAACGCACAGGTTTCCCATCAGGCGGCCTGGAAGAAATCGGTGCTTGAGGTCTATCGCGCCGCCTCCATTCCCTTCGAGTGGACGACGACGCTGATGGAAGAGTGCAACGAAGCCGGCCTCGATTATTTTTCATCGCCTTACGATTTCGAAGCGATCGATTTCCTGGACCGGTACGTGGAGGTCTATAAAGCCGGTTCGGGCGAAATCGACTGGATCGAGGCGCTCGAGCGCATGGCCGGCAAAGGCAAGCCGTTTTTCATTGCCACCGGCGCCTCGGATATCGGCGAAGTGCAAAGGGCAGTCCACGCCATTTTGAAGATCAATAAACAATTGGTGCTGATGCAGTGCAATACCAACTATACCGCCAGCCCGGATAACTATGATCATTTGCATTTAAACGTCCTCAAGACCTTCGCCGCCATGTTCCCGGATGTGATCCTGGGACTCTCGGACCATACGCATGCAGTCGCTCCCGTGGTTGGCGCGGTGGCTTTGGGGGCGCGCGTGATCGAACGTCATTTTACCGATAGTAACGACCGCGAGGGCCCGGACCATAAATTTGCGATGGACCCCGCGAAGTGGGCCAGGATGGTCGAGGAAACCCGTCTGCTCGAGCGCGCCCTGGGCAGCCCGGATAAATTCATCGCTGCCAATGAACAACAAACCTCCATCGTTCAGCGGCGTTGTTTGCGTGCGGCGCGCGATATCAAGGCTGGGGAGGTCTTCAGCCGTGAGATGATCGACGTGCTGCGTCCCGCCACTCCCGGCGCGATCAAGCCGCACGAAATTTCGAATATCATCGGAACACGCGCATTATCAGACCTACCCATGGGCAGGGAACTGCGCTGGACGGATCTGGGAAATTAGTGTCATGTGTCAGGTGTCAGGTGTCATGTTTCAAGGCCTGACACCTGACACCTGACACATGGCACCTGACACCTGACCCATGACACGTATTCTGTATTTCTCCAACGATTACACCTCTCACGACCACCGCTTCCTGACCGCCTTGTCGGAAACGGAGCATCAGGTCTATTATGTACGCCTCGAGCGCAGTCCGCGCCAGACTGAAGACCGGCCAGTCCCTGTAAAGATCGAACAGGTTCTCTGGGCGGGCGGACAAAGGCCCTTCGAATGGCGTGACCTGCTGAAATTGACCCTCGACTTTCGACGTTTGACCCGCACGATCAAACCTGATCTCATTCACGCTGGCCCGATCCAGACCTGCGCCTTCATTGCAGTGCTCTCCGGCTTTCGCCCGATCCTGAGCATGTCCTGGGGTTTTGACTTGATGGAAGATGTCCATCGCAACTGGTGGTGGGAATTCATTACGCGTTACACGCTAAAACGCTCCTCGTTTTTCATTTCCGATGCGCAAGTGACCCGTGATAAAGCTGTGGCTTATGGTATGAACCCTGAACGCACAGTCGTTTTTCCATGGGGTGTGGACCTGAAGCACTTCGCCCCAGCAACCGCCAACCGCCAACCGTCCACCGGATTTACTCTTTTATGCAATCGTTCCTGGGAACCCCGCTACGGTGTGGACGTGCTGGCCAGGGCGTTTGTCAAAGTGGCGCAGCAGCGCGAGGATATCGGTTTGATCCTGCTCAATGGCGGCTCGCAGGGACATCTCATCCGGCAGATATTGATGAACGGCGGTGTCCTGGAGCGCGTGCATTTTGGCGGCCAGATCTCCCAGACCGACATGCCAAACTGGTATCATATGGCCGATCTGTACATTTCGCCCTCCCACGTGGACGGTTCGTCGGTGTCATTGATGGAAGCGCTCGCCTGCGGACTGCCCGCATTGGTATCGGATATCCCTGCCAACAAGGAATGGGTGTCTGATGGACTGAATGGCTGGTTGTTTCCAGACGGAGATGTGCAATCGCTGACGGATCGAATTTTAGCGGTACTGGCCCGGACGGAGAGTCTGCCTGAAGTCGGCCGCGCAGCCCGCAGGTCCGCGCAGGAACGAGCCGATTGGAGCAGGAACGTTGGCAAGCTATTCAGCGCTTATGAGAAGATCGTCAAACCCAGGTGATCCAATGAGGTCCACATGATGTTCACCATGATCGTCGTTGTGATCGTCGCCGTGCTGGCGGTTTTCTTCGCCAGTTACAACCAGAGTATGATCGAGGTCTTCTTCTTTGGGTTCCCGGTCCAGGGGACGGTTGGATTGTTCCTCGTTCTGGCGTTGGCGCTCGGCATCGTGCTGGGCATTCTGATCATGCTGCCGGGGCTGGTCGGCCGCAGCTGGTCGCTTTCCAAACATAAGAAGCGCCTGGCTCAATTGGAAGGCCGGCAATTCGGAGAGCCTGAGATCGCTGTCCCGCCGCCAGGCAAGGAAGTTTAACTACGTGAGCGCGGAGAACATGCCGGATAAGAAGGAATTTCAAGATGCCTGGGTGGTGGTGACGGGCGCCTCGCGCGGCATCGGGCGGGCGATCGCGCTGGATTTTGCATCCAGAGGGGCCAACGTCGCCATTGTGTATCTCG
>CAYUUJ010000473.1:0-2588 GCA_964447845.1 uncultured Anaerolineaceae bacterium | reverse complement strand
CTCGCTTCCGGATACCCAGTCGAAATCCACTTCGTTCGGATAGCCGCGGCCATCCGGGTGTGAGACGAAATCGCGCGCCTGCATGCTGAGCGGCTGGCTCTCACCCCTGATGATCTGGCTGCCTTTCGCAAGCAGGAAAACCGGCATGCGCGCAAAACCGAATCCTTCAGCTGCGATCTGCTCGACAAAGATCAAGGTGTACTCCCCGAGATGTGCCCGGCCCCAATACCAGTGGTCCATGACTTCATTCAGCCCAACATTTCCCCAATTATGATCGTGATAACCAGTTCCACTCACATGCTGATTTTTTCCGTCATAGGTCAGTGTGCCCTCCACGGTCCCAAACGGGATGGAAGGCAGCCATGCAAAATAATGCTCAAGATCGCCGAAGTACGCCTTCCCCGCGCCCGGGCGCCATGGCGGGACGATCCCTGAAAATATCAAGTCCGCAGACAGATCGGCCATCTCAACGTGGACTTCATACCGATGCAGATCTCCGGCCGCCCAATTTTTTCCGATGCGGACATCACACGCCTGGCGCGCCGCTGAAAACTGGTCCCGTGGAAAGAGCGGAAAGCCGGCTGTTTTTGTCCCGTCCGGACGCGTGATCGTCAGTGAGACATTTGGTTTAAGCGGTCCTTTGCGTTCGAGCAACGGCTTGGTGGCAAAGACGATCACGGCTGTGGAGCGGTCGTCAAAGTGGGCATCGAAATACCACCACTCAAACGAGCCGCGGCCGGTGTCCGCCCGCAGACCGTCTTCCCAAACTTCTATATTGTCGGTCAGACTATCACGTGCCAGGAGCTCGGGGGTGGTTGCGAAGATAACGGGTTTCGGCATTTTTATCCTTTGGACCTATTCATAAGTGCGACGCACTTCAAGCGATATCCCAAGGGGCGACACCGCTGCCGCTTCCCTGAGCTTGCCGAAGGGAGGCCCTGATCGGCCCTGCCAAATCCGGCAGCAGCTCCGCTGTAGCGGCCAGCAGACCGAAACAACCGGCGATCATCATGTCACCGAAGGGGACGGCGAAATAAGGGCGGAGGAATTTACGATTTACGATTTTTGATTGATGATTGAAGAGGGAACGGCGCGGACCGGTGACGACGATGTCAAATTCATCCTTTCCAAATTCGAACGGCGTCCGATCATAGATCAGCGCGCCGTGGCCCATGTCGTTGAAGACATCTTCATGCTTGAGTGAGCCGTCCGCCAGCGCACGTAATAAAGCCTCCAGTTTTAGCCGATCGATCTCACCCGTGTGATGTTCAAAAACCCCTTCGATCCCGCCTGAGCCCAGCCGAAAAGCCAGCGTGTGAAAATTGCCGACATTGACGATGATCTTGCGCTCGCGGCTTGAGACGAGCGGGTCAAAGTCCGCTCCCAGAATAGCTGCAGGTGCGGTGTCCATTACGATCAACGGACAATTGAGTGTTCCTGCCGAGTCAGTCACAGATTGCAGGCGTGTCATAACGACAGGGATTTCGGTGGAAATATAAGCGAAAGAGGCGAGGGAATTTTTTGCCTTGATGCGCTCATCCAGATAATCGAATCGAAACTGACGATCCGAAACGCCTGGCGGTGCATTGCCGTGATCGAAGACGGCCACCCCCGCGGCCGCCAGATCGTCCAGGAACACGCCGAAGGGAGAGAACGCGGCTCGGATGGCGGCGAGGTCAAAGTCCCGGAAAGGGATGCGTTCGACCGAATCCGGCAGCGCGGCCAGCCCGTCCTCTGAAATAATTTTAATCCCCGCCGCCTCAACTTTGTCCAATTCGTCGTTGAGCGTTTTCGCGGCCTCGGTTGTAGCGTAGGCGGGAAGACCCGCGCGGGCATGGGCTTCGGCAGCCCAGGCCGAGGGTCCGCCGCCCATTTGATGCCCGGTCAACGCGATCGGGCGGCGCGACTGTGTGGCCGCCTTGATCCGATGATGCACGATCATGGTTGGGGAGGGCAGGACCAGCTTGAAACAGTTCTCGAGATCGAGCCGCGAGTCGTACAGGAAAATGTCCTGCGTGCCGGTACCGATATCCACGGAGAGGATTTTCATGATGGTTGTAGGGGCGGACCCACGTGTCCGCCCGGTTAACACAAGGGCAGACACGTGGGTCTGCCCCTACATTCTATATATCAACCCCGAGCCAGATGCGGATGAAATACCCGATAATAAAAGAAAATATGGCCACCCCGAAGGACAGACCCGCCATTTCGAGAAAACGCGAGCGGAACGGCTCGCCCTTGGCGACCGAGATGTAATAGTTGAAGGCCGCGATAATGAGCAGCGCGGTCACCAGCGCCCAAGCCAGATCGAAATAATAATTTTCGAACAACAAATAAGGCAGGATCAACAACGCCACGGTGAAAATATAGGCCAGGCCCGTGTAAAATGCCGCGCGCGCGGGATGCTTGCCGGAGTTTTCCGAACGGGTGGCGAGATATTCCGAGGCTGCCATGGACATGGCGGCTGCGATGCCGGTGATCAGACCCGAGAGTGCGATCAATTTTGTGTTCTGAAGGGCGAGCGTCAGGCCGGCCAGCGCACCGGTCAGTTCCACCAACGCGTCGTTCAGCCCGAGCACGATCGAGCC
>CAYUUJ010000472.1:0-2609 GCA_964447845.1 uncultured Anaerolineaceae bacterium | reverse complement strand
CCCTGGGGGAGCGCGTCACCGTCAGCTCGCTGAACGCCGAGGGCGTGGTAACAGCCCTGAGCGAGTCGGATGCGGAGGTCCAGGTCGGAAGTGTACGCGTCCGGGCCAGGTTGGGTGAATTGCAGAGGAAAGCCGGTCAACAGACGATGGACAATGGACCGAAGAATAGGGACGACCGAGCGCGGACCATCGTCCATCGTCCATCGTCGATGCATGAAACGAAGTCCCCGGGCATGGAAATCAGCCTGCGCGGGAAGCTGGTGGAAGATGGTTTGGATGAGCTGGAAAAATATTTGGAGAAGGCTTACTCAGCCGGCCTGCCCTTCGTGAGGATCATCCACGGGAAGGGAACCGGCAAAATGCGTGAGGCGGTGCGTGAGATGTTAAAAGGAAGCCCGCACGTGGCTTCGTTCGAGCAGGGCGGCGATAACGAAGGCGGCGCGGGTGTGACGGTGGCAAAACTCGCGAATTAGAATCGTTGCATCCTCTCATTTTCGCGAATCTAACAAACTAATTCGTGAGAATTCACGAAAATTCGTGGACGTTAAATTAATTTTTCAAAGTAAGGCGGGAAATTGGGCTGGAGGGAAATCACTATGAAACGCTATCTTTTCATTTCATTGTTTATCTGCCAACTCATGTGGGCCTGCCTGCCCGGCCAGAGAGAATCCGTGGCAACTGGAACCCCCATGGCAACGCCGATCTCGTCCACCCCCGAGGCGACCGGAAATTATCTGTGGATCGCGCTTAAATATTTTTACGGCCAGCTGGGGTATTCACTTGAGTTTTCGGTCTCGCATTACGACCCGCTTACATACCGCACGCCCGGCCCATCCCCTTTTACGGGCTCGCAGGATGGCTTCCTGCCGCATGTGCGCTTTAAATCAGAGACAGGCGAGATAGTAGCCGACATACCTTTGAAGATGGTCATTTACCAGAATTACATGCTGATCGACGGCGGGTTGTGGATCGAATGGGAGGCGTTTGTCCCCGATATTTCGCAATACGAGTGCCTTGAACTGCTAAGCCAGTCTGAATTGCCGCTCACAAAACTTGAAATCGAACCGCCACTGCGTATGTGTCCGCTCAAATAACCGGCTGTCTTGGGCTGTGGGGGTTAAAACGTCTCGGCAATATGATCCGCCATCGCGTCCGAAGCCCAGTAGGACGTATGAGCCGTGGGGAAGAACGAGCCCATGTTGACGTAGTGGTCCTCAACCACCTGATCCTCATTTGCATACAGGAACGACAGCGGCGCGGAGATCACATCATCCTGATCCCAGAAGTTGACCCAGCGCGGATTGGGCAGGCCGTCCGAGGCCAGCAGGCCAAGATTACTTGGCTGTAGCAACACATCGTTGCGCAGCTTGTCGATCATTGTCTCCGAGCGCAGGCTCAAGATCAAAAGCGGGGAACCGAAGGTGTAAAGACGCCGGATGCGCAGGCGTCCTTCCTTGATCAGGCCGCGTACCGGATTGAGATCTTCAGCGATTTGCGATTCCTCTTTTTTCTTCGGATCCTTCATGCCAAATAAGTGAAACAACAGATCGTGAGCCACCACACTGCCGGCGGAGTGACCGAAGAGGGTCAGGGATAGATGGGCCTTCGGACTGCGGGTGAGCTCGCGGATCTGTTTGGCGACGAACTCAAAGACGTGTCTGCGCAACGCCGTTTCACCGTCAGCCGAGAGGTAATAGAACAGGTCCTGCAGTCCCAGCTGGAAGAGTTCACGCAGAGGTTTATACGCCAGCCTTGCAGGGTTGAGCGTGAAATCATTTACCCCGCTCAGGACGCGTTGTACGCCGGCGAGTGTCTTCCGTTCCAATTCGGCGAGATAGCGATCGTTTTGCCTGGATTGGCCGGATTGCCAGCCCCATTCCACGTAGATGCGGCGGCTGGAGAACGGACGTTTCCCCCGGCGGACCAGGCGTGCGTTAACGTTTTGGATCAGCAAGTCATATTCGGTCTTGCTGCCGCGCGGGTTGAGCTCGGGCGTGATCCCGTGGATCAGGACGGGGATCTCCATCCAAACGGGATCCGCTTTGGGCCGGGGTGCGGAACGGCTCATTGTCTTCGATTTGGAGCGGCGGGGTGCGGGCATCGTTCCTCCTTGTCCGATCGTCAAATTCGGAGGCTTGTTCCGTTGATGGCGGCGATTATACCCGCAACAAATGTCCCATATGGAATGGCTGACACAAGCTGTGTATAATCTACCAAAGGATGGAGCATGACTCTGGAGGAGGCCGTCAAACAGATGATCGACACGATCACAGCCGCCAGCGGCAGCGCAGAGATCAAAACGGTCAAAGTATCGGATGAGGAAGCCCGGCTCTCGGTCTACTCGCCGGCCGGGGACATGCAAAAGATCAAGGATGCGGCCTTCGGACCTGCGCTGGATTTTCTGAACCAGGAAGGGCTGGACCTGCAGGTGTTCGTGTACGACAAAGACACGCCCCGTTGAAGGGCTGAAATTAATTTCACATGGCTTATCAAGGACTTCTTTTTAAATACGGGCATCTGCTCGATCTGCCGCCGCACACGCGGACCGTCAGCCTGCTGGAAGGCAATACGCCTTTAATCCCGGCTGAGAAATGAGGTTGGCTGCTGGG
>CAYUUJ010000471.1:0-2617 GCA_964447845.1 uncultured Anaerolineaceae bacterium | reverse complement strand
CGCCTGACTGCCTGGGCACGGATTTCAAGTTTTCCGGAATCGGGCATGGCATCCATGGCATTCAAGACGAGATTAATAATGACTTGCTGGATCTGGCTGTTAACAACCAGCACGAGCGGAAGCTGGGCAGGGATATCCACCTTGATGTCTATTTTTCTGTCAGTCAGCTGGCGCGACATCAGGGAAAGTACCCGTTCTAAAGTCTCTCCGAGATTCACCTTTTCCATGGAAGCCGTATCCGGCCGGTAAAAATCAAGCATGCGTTGAACGGTCAGCATTAATCGTTCCAGTTCTGAACGCGCCAGGTCAAAATATTCCTTCCGTTTTTCAGGGGGCAGGTCTTCCCGACCTGCAAGATGCAAACAATTTTGAACTGACTGCAGCGGATTGTTTACTTCATGTGCAATGGAAGCGGTCAACCGGCCGGCAGCCGCCATTTTCTCGGATTGAATGAGGGCTTTTTGCGACTCTTCCACCTTGCGCACATATTCGACTTGCTCGGCATACAGACGGGAGTTTTCGAGCGCCACGGCTGCCTGTCGGGCAAGAATTTGGAACATCTCAAATTCTGACTCCGCGAACGGTGCCTCGTGCGGGTCACGTGCAGAGTAGAGCACACTGCGAAAGTTCGGGCGGACGACGGGAACCAGCATAACGGAAGCCAGCCCAAGGTCCAGGAGGTTTCGTTTGTATTTCGAGGTGTCTAATCCGTTCGCGGTCACCATCATCGCGCTGCCGGTCTTATCCGATTCTACGATCAGTCCTTCCAGTGCAGCTGTAATAAGTTTGCCGCGCTGAACTTGTAAAGACAGAATCTGCGAGGGGTTGCTCTGATAATATCCGGCGTGAGGACATCGCAAATATCCACACACCGCATTCATGATCAAGTCCAGCAGCCGATCCCTTCCCGTTTCAGAGAGCAGGGATTCGCTCAAGGAAAAAAGTGGACGAAGGGCTTGCGTACGCGCCGCATCTCGTTTCTGCTGCTTGGAGGCCAGAGCATTATTGGCAGCCTCCAGCAAGTCTGAACCCTGGCTGAACGGTTTCAAGATCAATCCATCCACACCTTGATGCAGGGCGCGTATGGCAGTTTCAACCGTCCCAAATCCGGTCATGACCAGGACTGCCAGATCCGGCTGGAGATGCTGAGCATGCGTAATGACCTGGAAACCATCCAACTCCGGCATCCGAATATCCACGAGCAGCAGGTCCAGGGGATTGCCCTTGGCAAACTCCAGCGCAGCGCGCGGGTCGGTATAGGTGGTGACCGCAAACCCTGCGCGCGAGAGAACCCGCTTGCAAAGCATCGCGATCCCCGGTTCGTCGTCTACGACCAGGACGGATGTTGGATCCATAATCAGATCGGCAGCCAGACCGTGAAAGCTGTCCCAACTCCCAGATCGCTGACCACATCGATCACGCCGCCGTGATCTGTGACAATGCCGTACGTTACCGAAAGTCCAAGCCCCGTGCCTCCCGAGTCGCCCTTGGTCGTAAAAAATGGCTCAAAGACCCGGTCCTGATCAGTTGGACTTATTCCTGTGCCGGAATCACGGATCGATAGAACCGCCCAAGTGCGGCTATCGTCCACCTTCTCGGCAGTTGAAATTATCAATTCGCCTCCGCTCGGCATGGCTTGCAATGCATTATGGATCAGGTTTAAGAGAACCTGTTTAATCTGATTTCGATCCACGGACACCCAGGATAGTTCGCTGGAGAGATCCAGAACCAGATGCACACCATTCGTATGAATTAAATGCCGGGTCAATGCAATCACGTCTTCCACGATCTCATTCAGGCTGGCACGCGCCCGGGTTCGCTCGCCCTGGCGCGAGAAATCCAGTAATCGACGAACGACGTCACTGGCGCGGCGCGCTTCCCGCAAAACCATTTCCAGCTCTGCCCGGTACTCCACATTTTCGGGGATCTCTTCCAGAACCAATTCGGTAAACCCGGACACAGTGGTGAGCGGATTATTCAATTCATGCGCGATCCCGGCTGCCATCTCTCCCACGGCCGCGAGTTTGGCGGCCTGCACCAGACGATTTTCAGCCGCACGCTGGGCGTCCATGCGGGTTTTTAACTCCACCTGTGTCAGGCGCAGCTGTTGAATGGTTCTCTGCAAGCGCTGGTATTGATCAGCGCTCGATACCACCGTGGACAAGATCCCGGCCAGCGACTCGATGGCTAATAGATCGTTCTGTGTGAAGGCATTCGACCGCGAACTTTCCACGTTGATGATCCCCAGCACACGCCCGCCATCCTTGAGGGCTGCACACATCGCCGAGGCCGCTTTCCAACCCTTCAACGGTTTATACATTTCATCCTGGCTGGTATCGTTGACCAGAATACTGTTCCCCGTATTGAACACATACCCTGTTATACCGGATTGGATCGGAAGCTCGAGCTCTTTGGCCAATTCCTTCACGTTGGCAGCTTGTGTTCCCCCGAAACCCTGAGCGATCAAATTTTGTTGTGGGTCATGCAGCAACACAGCTGCCAGTTCGAAGGCAAAATATTGCGCCAACAGATCGGCGGTCGTTTGAGCCATTTCCTGCTTGTTGGTCTGGCCGATCACATGCTGAACGACCTCGTGGATCAGGCCCAAATTGCGAGC
>CAYUUJ010000470.1:0-2630 GCA_964447845.1 uncultured Anaerolineaceae bacterium | reverse complement strand
TTACAAGCCGAGACCCCGGAGGAGATCGCGGTCAGCATCCTGGCCGAGATCCTGATGCTGCGGGAAAAAGGTACCGGTAAGGCGATGAAGGATTGAAACTTTACTGATTCGATTGCGTAGATTAAAACAAAACGGTGCTTGTCCCGCGTTAGGGCATCGGCTATAATTACGGAATGCTGCGACTTGTTTCAAGATTGATATTATTTCCAGTTGATCGACGCAATAACTCGGAATAGATGTTACTGTAAGTAGCAGTAACTTGTGATCCAAAAGGAGAGACTACATGGCCAGAATTTTTGACGTCATTGAATATCCGAACGAGATGGACGAAGAGATCGTCCACCGCTTTCCCGAAGAGGGCATCGGCGATTTTCGCATCGGTTCTCAGGTGATCGTGCGCGAGTCGCAGAGGGCAGTTTTCTTCCGCGATGGCGTCGCGCTGGATGTCTTCAAGCCCGGGCGGCACACCATCGTCACTGCCAATATCCCGCTGCTGATCGATTTCATCGGTAAAGCCTTCAACGACCGTACGCCCTTCCCGGCGGAGGTCTACTTCGTATCGATGAAAGAGTTCGCCAACAAGAAGTGGGGCACGCCGCAACCGATCATCGTCCGTAACCCGGGCGTGGGTCTGGGTATTGCACTGCTGCAAGGCTTCGGCTCTTATTCGTTTCAGGTCAAAGATCCACAACAATTCGTCACACAGATCGTTGGCAACCAGGGCGCGTACCGAACCACCGAGATCGAGGAACGCCTGCGCAACATGCTGCTCTCAAAATTGCAGGATGTGCTCGGGGAAACAGGCGCAAAACATAACGTCCCTGAATTGATCGCGCTTACTGAAGAGATCGGCGCGGCTGTGCGTTCGAAAGCACAGGATGATTTCGAAGCAATCGGCCTGACCCTGAAGGCGTTTTATGTGGGCAACCTTAAACCATCCGACAAGTCCGCCGAGGAACTGCGCGCCATGGGTATGCTCGATATGGCAACCTACACTCAACTGCAAGCTGCAGACGCGATGCGGGATGCGGCTAAGAATCCGAGTGGCGGTGCGGGTCTGACGGCTGGGATCGGGGCCGGCATGGGCATCGGCAACTTGATGGGGCAGGCGTTACAAGGTGGCATGTCTGGCGGCGGAGCGAAGATCCCGGATGTCATGACGCCCGCCGAGGCTGCCACACTATTGAAAGTCACCGAAGAGGATGTTCTTGCGGCGATCGCCGATAAAAGTCTGAAAGCCAAGAAAGTTGGCAAGTCTTATCGGATCAGTAAAAGCTCGCTCGAAGATTTCTTGAAATCGGAATAGACTTAACATAAAAAGTAGGGACGCAGCATGCTGCGTCCCTACTTTTTTTATTTAACAAAATCAAATAAGATCGCTCAACACATCACTGACCGAACTCAACACATCTCCCGCCAGCACAGAAGCAGTAGTACCCAGATCATCCGCTGCGTAAAGACCCGCGCGGGCATGGATCCACGCGCCGGCTACGGCCGCCTCAAACGCCTCCAAACCCTGGGCACGCAAGCCCACGATCAACCCGGCCAGCACATCACCGGTACCGGCACGCGCCAAAGCCGAGGAGGCGACCGGGATTAAGGTGACACGCCCGTCCGGCGCGGCTACGATCGTGAACGCACCTTTGAGAACCACGACGTGCCCCCACTGGACCGCACACTTGGCGGCCACCGCCTGCCGATTCTCCTGTATTTCTTCTTTGGAGGAACCTGTCAGGACAGCCATCTCCCCCGGATGCGGAGTTAGGATCGCAGGCGCCGGCAACAAATTCGGCCAATCCTTGATCTTCGCCAGCAACTTCAATCCATCCGCATCGATGACCAGCGGCGGCAATTGATTCCTGTTCTCCGTGAATCGATCTTCCTGATCATGCACAAAGCCGATCCGTGAACTGGATTTCCTCGGCGCAGATTCGCCCGCCAATACCTGTTGAATGAAATCTCTGGAGGTATCCTCTACACCAAATCCGGGGCCGATCAACAGAGCTGTGGCTCGTTCAAAATTTTTTGCCAGCACGCCCGCCCCCTCCTTTGAAATGACACCCTGCTCATGAGGCAATAAGACCCAGGTGGCTTCCGGGAATTGTCCAGCCAGGGCGGTGTGCAAGGTCGCTGGGACCGCCAATGTCACCTGCCCTGCACCGATCCGAAATGCAGCCTGACCTGCCAGCAATGCCGCGCCGGTGTAATTGAGCGAGCCTGCCGCGATCAAGGCTGTTCCGAACGAACCCTTATGTGCATCCAGAGGACGATCGGGAAGGAGCGCGGAGATCGTATCTTCGTCCGCAACTTCCACTTGCACAGCTCGCAATGAAGGTAGATCTTCGGGCAAACCGATATCGATCACTTTTAGTTCGCCAACATATTCGAAGGCCGGTAACTTGAGCAATCCCTGCTTGACCGCGGCCATCGTGACCGTCAGATCGGCAGGGATACATTCGTCAGCAGCTTCACCTGTATCGCAATCGATCCCAGACGGACAATCCACTGCCACGACCAATGGTGGCTCCTCCAGGTTCGCCATCCCATACACCACCTCGGCCAGCACATTCCCGAGTTCTTCCTGCAAAGGCAATTTAAAACCCGTGCCCAACACACCATCCAAAAGAATA
>CAYUUJ010000469.1:0-2634 GCA_964447845.1 uncultured Anaerolineaceae bacterium | reverse complement strand
GACCAGAGCTATATCATGATCCGACCCGGTTTCTGTGTGAAGCGTGCCCTCACTTATTTGGTGCCGATGGTGGATGTGACAAACGGAAATCAGGATCGGATGGTGACAGTGGAAACCCTGGAAGGACAGGAAACAGTGCGGGCTGGTGACTTCTACCTGGCAAAGGGCGTTAAAGGCGAGATCTGGCCATACCCGAAAGAGAAGATCACAGAAGTAATGGAACCCGCCGAATGACCTGGCGGGTTCTTTTATTATTTTTATTGCGGAATTTCGTGAGAGTTATCCCTTAATTTCACCGGTTTTTGGATAGCGATCCAGGATGGCGTTCAAGGTTTCCGGAGGTGTATCGCGGTTGATCTCCACGCTTTCAAATTCCGCCGCTATACCTGCCAGCGAATCGGTGAATTGTGATTCGCGAATACCCACGGCTTCCGTAGCACGACTGGCCGCCTCGTGAACCGTCTTTCCCATGGCAGCCAGTTCCTGCTGGACGATCTCTGAGGAGGCTTCTTCGGCCAGGGTCCCGAGCACCTCTTGAAATGTCTCTGTCAGTGTTTCCTGCGATTCGGTAACCGTGACCGTCGTTTGACTGACAATACTCTCTTTTAACGTATCCTTGAAGCGCTTGTCCTGGTCAACCGACCTGCGCAGAACTTCCTCGATCAGTTCCGATTCTTCCAGCTCGGAGGTGGCGAGCGCTTCCTGCATGGCTTTTATGTATTCCACGTTTTGAGTCCACAGGATTTCCTCGGTTGCACGTACCATCCTGAAGAATTCCCGATTCGTGCGCTCTTCAGGTTCAAGATTATTCCAGTGGTCTTGGATCACGGTCAGTTCGATGATGACCTTGCTGTAATTGCGGACCGCCGCATCCAGGTTGCGTAATTCCTGCCAGCCGATCACAGCAGTTGCCATTGAGGCTGTCAGGGCCACCCATAAACTAAAGCCACCGCCCAGGGCAGCCAGCAGGGCACCTGCTACACCTGCAAAAAGAATGAAACGTTGTAAGCGCGTTCGTTCGCGTTGTCGGCGGTTGATCCGCTCGGTATGCCAATCCAGCTGGTCGATCACACGGTAGTTTACATAATCGTCGCCGTCGAGATCGTTAAAACCGGGATCGCTATACGGATTCTCCGGATCATAATTTGGAGGTATGACACCCTTATAAGGCATCATGACCATCTCACCGCCCAGGCTTCGATAAACCTGGCGCTGAATGTCGACCAACCGCTTTTCAAGCCATTTCCGTTTCTTGGAAGAATTTTTCAAAATGGTGCGGAATGTGTAGATCTCGCGCTTGATCTCTTCCGAGCCGGCGCGCATGACCAGCCAATCGCCTCTCGAATAGAACTTATTAACATAGGCCGCCAGCGCTGAGGCGAGCAGGGGGCTGAGTATAAGCAAGACTTTTAACGACACCGAGCCCACCAGCGGTGCTGTGGCGGGGTAGGTTTCGGTGAGAATGGCAAACACCGTAGCCAGTACGCCAAGGATGGCGATCCAGCGACGGAGGCGCAGTTGAGAATGGTTGCGACGGATCGCCTCATAGTCAAATTGAGCCAGCCGCGTCCAGGCGACAGTGAGAATAGGGGCGACGTTGGGAGTGGTCTCTTCCATTTTTTGCGAACCTCGATCAAAAGCCGACGAACCAGGCCGCGACGTAGCCTTCCGTGCCGGCCGCGTCCTTCACTTTGAGCCATTGGTTGTTGGATCCGACCCTGGCTGCCGCGCCAGGTTCGGTTAATGTGAACTCGTGATTGATGGGTACCCGTTTGATCAGCGTGGCGTCGCTAATGACCGGTTGACTTCGTATAGCGACCGCCTCGCAGGTAGCCTTGACCTTGACCGGACCGCCGGTGGTCGGTATTGCTTTTTGAGCTGTGGCGCCGCTTGCATATTTCAAATACCAGGCTGCCGCGACACCTTCTTTTTTAGAGGCATCACGTACCCGCACCCACTGATTGGTAACCCCGATCTTTGGGATTGCCTGGCTGGAGGGCTCAATGCAAATCAACTGCTCAGTGACCGGCACACGCCGGATCAACGTTTCCGGGGAGACGACGGGCTGAGTTCGCAACGCCAGCTCTTCCGTTGGAACCAGCACGAGCGAGCCGGGCGGGACTGCGGAGGGAGTCGTCGGTTTCGGTACGGTGGTGGTTGAGGGCGCGGAACCAGTTGAAGGCGATGCGGGTTTCGTGCCAGGCGGTTTTCCCTTTTGCTCTGAAACATACCAGGCGGCCACGTATCCCTGGTCGCCTTTGGGATCCTGCACTTGAAGCCATTGCCCTTGTTTACCGAGTTTGGATTTCGCCGCGGTCTTTGGCTCGATAGAAATGAGTTCTGTATTGGCCACCATCCGCTTGAACAAGTAACCGCCGACCGAAGGGTCGGCACGCAATGCGAGATCATCTTCCACTGCGTAAATCACCAACCTATCGGCTGGCAGAGGCAGTTTCGTCACTTTGGGAGGCGTGGCCGGTTGTGTGCTGATGGCGTCGAACCATAAGACCGCACTGATCTCCGAATCGAGGCTCTTGCCCTGATATTTATAACGCGTCGTGAGCAGGACTTCCTTATCCGGCGCGTCGCCGCTATATTTGTACGGATCATAAATCGCGTAGTCGCTGCCTTTTT
>CAYUUJ010000468.1:0-2637 GCA_964447845.1 uncultured Anaerolineaceae bacterium | reverse complement strand
AAATATTTCTGGGCCGATTCGGGAAGGCTCGTGAAGGGGTTGAAGCCTGGTTTCGTCCCACCGCCCGCCGCCAGCAATTGCTGACTTTGATCATCACCGACCAGCCCGAGAAAGTGGCCGCCCGCATCTTGAAAGACATGCACCGCGGCGTGACCGTTTTTTCAGGGAAAGGCGCTTTTACAGGCGCGCCGCGCGAGACCCTGATGGTCGCCATGACCGTGACCGAGGTCCAGTCATTGAGGGCATTGGTCGCCGCAGAAGACCCCGACGCGTTCGTGATCGTTTCCCCCGCGCAAAGCATCTATGGCAGAGGTTTTCAATCGCTCGAGGAGAAGTAATGTCTGTTCTGATCAAGAACGGGACGCTCATTACTGCCTCCGAATCGTTCCCATCCGACATCCTGATTGAAGGCGAGACGATCACCCGCATCGCGCCCGACCTTGAGCCTGGTCCTGCGCAAGTGATCGACGCGAGCGGAAAGCTGGTCCTGCCAGGCGGCGTGGACGCGCACACGCACCTCGACCTGCCGATGTTCGGCACGGTCTCCTCCGATGATCATTACACCGGTCACAAAGCTGCTGCTTTCGGTGGGACGACGACTGTGATGGATTTTGTTCCTTTACAAGCTCCCTCGGGCAGAGGTGAGGGGTTGTTTAAATCTTCCGTCGACCTGTGGCTCGAAAAATCCAAAAAAGCAGCCATCGACTTTTCCTTCCACATGAACCTGACACGCTTTGACGACGCGATCGCAAAACAGATCCCGTCGCTGGTCGAAATGGGCATCACAACCCTCAAGGTCTTCACCGCCTACAACGGCCGCCTGCGGCTGGACGATGGCAGCATCTTCAAAGCGCTGCGGATCGCAAAAGAGTATGGCATGCTCGTGATGGCACATTGCGAAAGCGGAGATGTGATCGAGGTGTTGGTATCTGAAGCTGTGAAAGCTGGTCATCTCAGCCCGGAATGGCATGCGCACACTCGGCCTGCCTGGGGCGCGGTGGAAGCCAGCCTGCGCATGGCGGCCATGGCTGCCCAGGCGGATACGCCGGTCTATATCGTGCATATGAATGCCGGTGGTGAAGTTGACATGCTCAAATACGCGCGCCAGAACGGCGTCAAGGTAATGGGGGAGACCTGTCCCCAATACCTGTTTTTTACAGTCGACAATTTGCGCAGCCCCGACGGCGCGAAATGGATCTGTTCGCCTCCGCTGCGGACCGAGAAAGATAACGACCGTATATGGGAAGGCCTCTCGGATGGGACATTGCAGACCGTGGGTACGGACCACTGTCCGTTCTTTTTTAACGGAAGCAAGCCAATCGTCTATGAGGGACGCGAGGTCCTCATCCCCGGTAAAGAGCTGGGTGAAGAGGATTTCACAAAAATACCCAATGGTCTGCCAGGTGTCGGGGACCGGTTGCCGATCCTGTGGACATGTGGTGTGGGTAGCGGAAAGCTGACAGCCAATCAATTCGTGGCCTTGAATTGCACCAATCCTGCCAGGATCTTCGGCCTGTACCCGCGCAAAGGCGCATTGCAGGTTGGTTCGGATGCGGATATCGTGATCTGGGATCCCGGGAAAAAAGTAAAATATGGGGTCGCGTATGCACAGCACCGCACCGATTACAATTTGTATGAGGGTTGGGAGTTAACCGGCATGCCCGAGAAGGTTTTCCTGCGCGGGAAACTAATTGTGGATGGGCAGGAATGGAAAGGCACAGCCGGCCATGGGCAATTCTTGAAACGAAAACCGAATGCGGAGATCCTGTGACTAAAAAGCCCGTCCTTCAGTGTGAAGCTCTGATCGTGCATTGCATGGATTACCGCCTGCAGAAAAATTTGGACCAATGGATCGTAAGTTGTTATGGGGAGGGGAATTACGACCGAATTTCACTGGCGGGCAGTGTCCACGATTACGAAATGGTTTTGAAGTACGTGCAGTTGGCGGTCAAGGTCCATTCGATCACGAAGGTGGCGTTGATCAACCACGAAGACTGCCGCGCGTACGGCATTGAAGGCACATTCCACCGTCATACAACGGACTTGCGGGAAGCGGAGCGAAAGATCGAAGCGCTTTTCCCCGAGCTCCAGGTGGAAACATATTACTTGCACCTGGATGGAACTTTTCAGCCGATCTCACATACCGGGCTTACTTAGTAGATGTAGACAAACCATTGTTTTCTTCTCACCCCCATTTTTAATTTCACCCTTTCAATAGCTCCTTTAACCTCGGGTGTTGCGCGTAGACACCGCGATATTTTTCAGGTAGCAGCGCCGCGATCCGGCACATGATCTCATCCGTATACTCCTTGAGGATCGCGTCGCGGTCTTTCGCAGGGGGGAGCGGCGGCAGGGAAAACGGCTTGCCTGCGATCACACCGATCTGAGTGCGGCGCAGGTGCTTTAGATTTTCCAGTAAAACTTTGTCCTCCGTACCGGTCAGGGCCACGGGAATGATCGGCCGGTTGAGTTTTGTCGCCAGATAGCTGACGCCGGGCCGGCCTTCGATCAGCGCGCCGGTGAGTTTGAAGCCGACCACTTCGGGAATCAGCATGGAAACGGGCTGGCCGAGCATCGCCGCTTCGGCCTCGATGCCGCCCACGCCCCAGCCGAGCACACCCAGGCCGTTGATCATGG
>CAYUUJ010000467.1:0-2645 GCA_964447845.1 uncultured Anaerolineaceae bacterium | reverse complement strand
TATTACTGGATCGGCGGCGATGCGCCGACAGGCGTCCCCGAACGCGGCACGGACGTTGGGGCGCTGGCCGAAGGATTTGTCTCGGTGACGCCGCTGCAACTGGATTTGACAGCCTACCGAGCCCTGACCGACCTGAATACGTGGAATTGGGATGAGCCGTCCCTCGATATACAAGTCCTCGAGAGGTCGCGGGCCGAACAGTCTCAATAATTACTCCCCAGAGTCCCTGCTCCAATATTCGCTCTGGGAGATAGCCCACTGGAACTGGCCCGGTGGGCAATTTTTTTATCTTCTTTCCTTCACGTTGTCCTGCAGTTTAACTGCAGGACAACTGATTCTCTTAACAAGACGTTAACCCAACCTTCTCACAGCCTTAAAAGCCACTTGCTATCATAACAATGATAAAAACTAATTAGGAGAAGAAACGAATGACCAAGTTTGCACGCCCCATTTTGTTCCTGCTGATCGCCCTGAGTTTGATGCTGGCGGCCTGCGGCCCGGCTGAGACACCCACGACAGCCGCGCCTACTGTAGCTCCTGCCGAGCCCACCGCTGCCCCCATCGAAGACCCGCTGGCGATGTACGCCCCGGACGCCGTTTCCGGCGACATCGTAAGCGCGGGTTCATCCACAGTCTTCCCGCTTTCCGAGCGCATGAAACAACGCTTCGAGGAGGAAGGCTTTACCGGTAATCTCACGATCGACTCTGTGGGTACCGGCGCCGGCTTTGAGCGCTTCTGTGTGGCTGGGGAGACCGACATCTCCAATGCTTCGCGCGCCATCAAGGATAGCGAAGTGGAGTCCTGCGTTGCGATTGGCCGCGAACCGATCGGCTTCCAGGTCGGCATCGATGCCCTGGCGATCGTCGTAAGTGCTGAGAATGATTTCGTCACCGATGTCACCAAAGCGGAATTGGCCCAGATCTTCTCGACTGCCGCGAACTGGTCCGATGTGCGCCCCGAGTGGCCGGACGAACCCATTCAGCGTTTCAGCCCCAGCACCGACTCCGGAACCTTTGATTATTTCGTCGAGGCCATCATGGGACCGGCCTTCCCGGACGCTGATGGTAAATCCGACCTCGCAGCCGGCGAAGCCGCCATCCTTGAATCTGACGGCACCCAGTTCTCCGAAGACGACAACGTGCTCGTTCAAGGTGTGGAAGGTTCTCCATTTGCGATCGGTTACTTCGGTTATGCCTACTACCAGGAAAATGCTTCCAGCCTGAAGATTCTTTCTTTAGAAGGCATTGCCCCGAGCGCTGAGACGGCTGAATCCGGCGAGTATCCGATCTCGCGCCCGTTATACATCTACTCCGATGCAGCCATCCTGCAGGAGAAACCCCAGGTGGCCTCATACATCCTGTTTTACCTTGAAAATGTTGGAGATGAGATCCTGGACGTAGGTTACTTTCCGGTCAGCGATGCCAAGCTTCAGGAAGCTCTCGACGCCTGGCACGCGGCTGTCGGTCAGTAGAAAATATTCAGAGAAGTCTTCCGATCACTCTGAGAATAACCCTCCTTCCCTCTCGATCTGGAGAGGGAAGGAGGCTGTCTGCGTTTTTTTGGATTTAATGAAATTGATTCGGAGGTCGCAAGGATGGCTGGAGTATCCAACAATGCCGGGCGGAAGAAGCCGTTGAATTTACGCCACAGGCCGCGCGTGAGCGAATTGATCATCCAGGGACTGCTCTTTTTCAGCGGTTTCTTTTCGATTTTCATTACCTTTGGGATCGTTTATGAATTGGGGAAGGAGGCCCTGCTTTTCTTCCAGATGCCCGAAGTTCATCTTCTTCAGGCCCTCACCACTGTGGAGTGGAAACCTCACATTGGCAAATTTGGCATCCGGCCCCTGCTCACAGCCACCTTGATGACGACCACCATCGCCATGTTGATCGCCATCCCGTTGGGCCTGGCCGTCGCAATTTACTTAAGCGAATATGCATCTCCAAAGCTGCGGGGCTTCCTGAAGCCAATTTTGGAAGTGCTGGCAGGCATTCCGACCATCGTATATGGATACTTTGCACTGACGTTCATGACCCCGCTGTTGCGCGCTATTTTCGGAGCAGAGGTGGTTGAAATTTACAACACCGCCTCGGCCGGCCTCGTCATGGGTATCTTGATCCTGCCGTTGATCACTTCCATGACGGAAGACGCGCTCAGCGCTGTCCCGCGTTCTTTAAGGGAGGCAGCCTACGGGGTGGGCGGGACGCGTCTGGAGGTCGCATTACAGGTTGTTTTACCGGCGGCGCTCTCCGGCATCGCGGCAGCCATCATCCTCGGAATCTCGCGCGCCATTGGCGAGACGATGATCGTGGCGGTCGCGGCGGGCGCCGGACCGGAATTCACGCTCAATCCATTCCAGGGTGCTGAGACCATCGCCGGCCACATCGTGCGCATCTCGGGCGGGGATCTCAGCTACGACTCGATCGATTACAACAGTATCTTTGCGTTGGGATTATTTCTGTTCTTCATCACGTTGACGCTCAACATCATCAGCCAGCGCATCGTCCGCCGCTTCCGCGAGGTTTACGAATGAAGACTCTCATCGCAAGCTCCAATCCCAAAATGCGGGAGCAGTCCGGTTTTGAATATACAGTCGATCTCGATCAGCGCACGCACACCCGCGCTCGCAATGGAATGCGCCACA
>CAYUUJ010000466.1:0-2647 GCA_964447845.1 uncultured Anaerolineaceae bacterium | reverse complement strand
GGAGCTGAGTCCGCAATAGCGGCGCCACCGCGAGGAGGAAGTCCATGTTCAAGAGGAAACGGAACCTGTTCCCGGACCGGTAAGAACGAAGTTATTTCCGTGGCGTTCAATCCTTGGACTGGCTTTGGCACTGGCAGCGCAATATTTACTTGAACCGCCGGAACAGCCGTTCGAGTTGGCGCTTTCATTGTACGTTTTTGCCGCTGGTTTGATCGTTTGGGCATTCATCAAGGACGAATGGCATTTTACGCCACTGCGACGCGAGATCCTGCGCGCGGATCCGCTGACCGTTCGCTCGATCCCGTTCTTCTTATCGATCGGCTTTTCGCTGTTGGCATTCTATTTATTTGGTGGCGGTCTCTTCAATCAGGTCAACGTCGGCATCTGGTTGATCGCGCTGGCCTTGTTCGTCTGGGCCGTTTGGCTGCCCCGGCCGGGCCAAAGGACCAACCCGAATGATCCTGAAGCGCGCAGAAAACGATACCTTTGGATCGCAGTTTTCGCTGCCATCTTTGGGGTGCTGATCTTCTTTCGCCTTAATCAGATCGACGGGATTCCTGCCGAGCCGTTCAGCGACCATGCCGAAAAGATATTCGATGTCTACGATGTGTCACAGGGCGATACATATATTTTCTTCCCACGTAATTCCGGCCGTGAGGCGATTCAAATGTATTGGACATTGCTCGTCTCATGGATCTTCGGCACAGGCTTGTCCTTTCTGAGTCTCAAGATCGGCACGGCCCTGCTCGGCCTGTTGACATTACCGTACGTCTATCTGCTTGGAAAAGAACTCGGCGGTCTGCGTGTGGGAATGATGGCCATGTTCCTGATCGGGATCGCTTATTGGCAGAATGTGATCTCGCGCATGGGGCTGCGCTTTCCGCTCTACCCGTTGTTCGTTGCCCCGGTTCTTTTTTATCTGATCCGCGGCCTGCGCACGCAATCGCGTAATGATTTCCTATTCTGCGGCTTGTTCCTCGGCTTGGGGCTGCATGGATATAGTCCCTTCCGCATCGTCCCGTTCGTCGTCGTGGCTGCATTCGCTTTGTATCTCCTCTACAAGAGATCTGCGGGAGATCGCAGACAGGCTGTCTGGTGGCTGGTACTGGTCAGCGTGGCAGCGCTGCTGGTGTTCGTGCCCTTGTTGCGATATGCCCTGGAACATCCGAACGACTTTTCAAATCGCGCCTTCTCGCGCCTGGGTGCCATCGAACAACCTTTGCCCGGACCGGCCTGGCAGATATTTTTCTCCAATCTATGGAATGCTCTGCGCTTGTTCAACGTGGATGACGGTCAGATCTGGGTTCACTCGCTGCCCTACCGGCCGGCCTTCGATGTGATAACCGGCGCGCTGTTCCTGCTGGGTGTTGTTTTGTTGATCGGACGGATCGTCCGCCGCCGCGACTGGCGGGACATATTCCTGTTGTTGCTGATCCCATTGTTATTGATGCCTTCCGTGCTGTCACTGGCGTATCCCGACGAGAACCCGGCGCTCAATCGAGCAGGTGCTGCGGCGATCCCGGCGATCCTGATCGCCGCGCTGGCTTTGGATGGGCTGCTGACCGGTTTAACAGGACCCGCTGAACGGTCCGGAAAGATTCGCACTTGGTCCGCCTGGGCTCTGACCGGCGTTTTGCTTGTCGCCTCCGCCTATCAAAACTATGACCTGGTCTTCCGTCAGTTTAATCAGCAGTTCCGGGCCGGTGCATGGAATACGTCTGATATGGGGAAGGTGATCAGTGACTTCCGCACCGAACATGGCCAAACCGATACCGTTTGGATCGTGCCATTTCCCCATTGGATCGATACGCGTCTGCCGGGTGTCTGGGCGGGTATCCCGAATCGGGACTTTGCGGTTTCCCGTGAAAACTTAACCGGGACGCTGGATGCGCCATATCCGAAGTTGATCATGTACTGGCGCGAAGACCCCGAGACCGAGCAGGCGCTCAAGGAACTTTATCCCAAAGGTGTGATCACCCGCTTTTCTGCAGCAGACCCCAATAGGGATTTCTTCATCTTTTTTGTTGAAAAATAATATACAGGATTCCTTGTGAACGAAAAACGTGCCCGGACTTATGACCTGTTATTGATCGCCGTCCTGTTGATCGCGGCTTATTTGCGCCTCACCGGCTTGGATTGGGGTCAGGGCCAGCACCAGCATCCGGACGAGTTGTTTCTGAGTGGCGTTGTTGAGAATTTGCGCGCACATACTTGCATGGACGAGGGCACCCCGATAGACGCCTGTCCGCTCGAGCGGCAACGTTGGCTGACGCCCCTGGAGTTTTTCGATACGTCCACCTCCACCCTTAACCCTCACAATCGCGGCGCGGGATTCTACGTCTACGGGACTCTGCCGTTATTCCTCGTGCGTTTTACATATGAACTGCTGGGTCCGGATGTACTTCCGATAAAATCTCTAGCCCGTCAGTATTCGGCCCTGGCAGACCTGTTTACCATTCTGATCCTGTATTTTATCGTTGTGCGTATTTATGGCCGGCGCACGGCATTGTTGGCCACTCTTTTCTCGGCCCTGGCGGTCATGCAGATCCAGCAATCGCATTACTTTACGGTGGACCTGTTCGTCAACCCGTTCATGTACCTGGCGCTGTACTTCGCCGTCCGCATTGCGTACGATAAAGGGGCTTCG
>CAYUUJ010000465.1:0-2649 GCA_964447845.1 uncultured Anaerolineaceae bacterium | reverse complement strand
CACCTTGCTGTTGCCACCCTGATCGGTTTGCAGAACAAGGTAGTTGGCCTCGATCCTGACCGAATGCTGATCTTGCTCTATTATCTTTGCCGGACCGATGATATGGCGGTCGTAGTGGATGTTGTATTCATTGGCAACGCGCAGCGCCAGAATACGGTCCCGTATCATTGCCCGGTTCTTGCAACTGACCAGGCACAGGGGCAGGCCGCGGTCGTAGTTCTCTCTCGGAATGATGTCGTACCGCGCGTCTTCGGTAAAAAGCTCAGCCCATTCTTCCAGCTTGTCGTTATCGATCAGCCAGCCATATTCAATTAGCAGCTCCCCGGCAAGGATGCGCAAATCGCTCACCGCTCGCCTCCCGTCGGCTCGATGCTCATCATCCGGGCATAACTGGACCAGAAGCCGCGAATCGGTATTTCGTTGACCTTGTTGTCGTTGTCTGTATGGATCTCGCCCCGGCCTCCCATCTCGACAACTGAGCTCGTGTCCAGTTCATGCTTCAGCGTCGAATGCAGATTTTCGATCACCTCGGCATCTTCCATTGATACAAATCCCGCAGGCCCGATGAAGTTTGCTTGGTGCTTGCGCAGATCGGTCATTTCCTCGTCATCGTCCTCGTAACCGAAGATGGTCCACACCACCTCAAACGAGGCGGGACCTCTCGGGATCATTTGCCGGGTATTCAGGCAGTTGTTCATTTGCTGATAATGTCCGTTCGGGAACAGGCAGGCGATATAGGCCCTGAGATCGTCGTCATACTCATTGCGGTACTGAAGGATCGACTTTTCTTCCAGACTGACCCGCTCGGTCTTCAGTCCATGGGCCGCGTAGGCGCTGGAGGAGGCGCTGTCACTGGGGACGGCCCCTTTCGGTGCGGAAGGATCATGGCGGTTATAGAGAAAGGCGTGCCGCTTGCTCGGGTCAAGCTTTGTGCCGCCCGGATTGGTCACACGATCCAGCCCGAAGGTGACGAAGAAAGAATGCAGCAGGCTGGCGTGATAGGTGTCGCGCAGGTTCTCCTGGTAAAACTTCCAGTTGCCATTGATCCGTTGTCGCTGAAAACCCAGAATCTTGACCGGCCTGTACATAAGACGCGCAATTTGTTCGCGGTGCATCTCGCCGAGATAGTCGTACAGGGATTCGACCGACTCATCGAAGGACGCGAACATCATGCCCTTGAACGAGTCGATGCGCAGCCGGGTCAGTCCGTGGTCCGCCTCGCGGAAATCCGCCTCTAATCCCCCCTTTCCTCCTACACCCTTGCGAAACGGTATCGCTTTGATCTCGCCTTTGAGCGAATAGCACCACCTGTGATAAATGCAGCGATGGTCGGCGGCGTTGCCGTAGGCTTCGCGCCGGACGATTGCGCCGCGATGGGCGCAGCGGTTGACCATGGCCACCAGCGAGCCGTCCTCTATCCGGTTGATAATGACCGGCGTCTCCCCGACGAAGGTGGTCTTGAAATCGCCGGGTTTGGGAATCTCCGCCTCAAGCCCCACGTAATTCCAGACGGGGCCGCGGAAAATCTTTTGCTGCTCGATTTTATAGACTTCTTCGTTGGTGAACAGCCAATATGGAATGCGCGTGTAGTCCTTGGCAGGCCATATTTCGTCGCCGGTTAAAGATAACAGTCGCGTCATATCACCGCCAGCGCTTCCACCTCGATCAGCATGTTGTTCACCAGGCGCGGAACCTCGATCATCGTCGAGGCCGGCGGTGTTGTCGCGCCGAAATATTCCGCGCGCACTTTTCGTACGCCCTTCGGGTGGTTCACCAAGTCCGTGACATAGGTGGTCATCCGCACGACATTCGAAAAATCGGCGCCGACGGCGCGTAACGCGCGCCACAGGTTGTCGTAGCAAGCGCGGGTCTGCGCCTCGATGTCTCCTTCGCCGATCAGCTTGTTATCCTTGTCCAGGGGTAATTGGCCGGAAATGGTTATCAATTTACTGAATCCGGTTGCCGTGACAACCTGGGTGTAACCGCGCGTATTGAGTGAGTTGTAACTGTCCTCAGGATTAACATGCTTTATTTCCATCTGATTTTCTCTCTTGTTTTTACTTAGCAAGGAACAGTCTTGCCATCAGCCGTGCGCCGATGCTTTGTAAGTAAGCCCAGTAGCTTTAGGGTCGGCTCGTCACTGACCGCATACAGTATCAGGTCATTTTTGGGATCGAGATTAACGTGGCGGTACCACGTGCTGCTTGGCACTACAAGGACGTCGTTTTCTTCCCAGCTCATGGTTTTACCATTGTCCATCTCGGTTTGACCGCTTCCCTGGATTACGCAGTAGACAGTGCTCGCACTTTTACGCTGGAACTGCGGCGTAAAGCCAGGCGTGAACAGCTGAACTCCGAAAGACATGGTCGCGATGACTGGCCCCCCGTTGGTCGGGTCAATGTACTCGACCGAAATTCCGTCGCACGGATCGGGCTCGAATTCGCGCAGACCGTTAAGTGCGCCCATCGTAGAGGCCCAGCGATAAACATACATCGGGGAACCGTGGCCCTCGGCTCGCCGGTGATCGAAGAATGTCGGCTTGATGCCACCGGTAGAGTAGGCCTTGACCGAGAAGTCAGCCGCTTTGCTGATGGTCTGGATAGTGCGTTTGATCGGGGTAGCGGCCTTTTCTGCATCCTCGTAATAGTC
>CAYUUJ010000464.1:0-2658 GCA_964447845.1 uncultured Anaerolineaceae bacterium | reverse complement strand
CCTCAGCCAATTCTGCGGCCCGCAGGCGTAGATCTTCGATCGCCATCTGATCATTCATGCGCAGGCGATTGCTGATCTCGCGGACCATCGCCATGGAAACACTCGGGCTGCGTTGCAATACGCGGTCGAAGGCGGTTTTGTCCAATTCGAGGACGACCCCGTTGGTTTTAGCGGTTACCGTGGCAGCCCTGGGCGCATTATGGATCAATGCCATTTCCCCGAAATAATCGCCGGGCGATAGGATTTTCAATAAACGGTCTTCTGAGCTATTGATCCGTTTCGTTACCTCAACTTCACCCTCCAGCAGCATATAGAATACAAACTCGACCGCGTCCTCCCGGCATAAAATCGTCCCAGCCTCGAACGATCTCACGCGGCTGTTCTCAACCAATTCCTGCACTTCTTCTGGTTTGATCCCGGGAAAGGCGTGCGGGATGATCTTGCTGGGAGAACGGGTGGAGGTCATATACGTCTCAAAAGTGCACTATTCTAACATGTGCGATCTGAATGTTCTTTTCGATTTTGCAAGTAGAGGTCCGCCGGGGCATAAATTGCAGGATACGGAAATTCATGATACAACATTTGTGATCGTTATATCGCTTTCGCGAGGTTGAGATGTTCAAATCTATTAAATACATCCGGGCTGGGCTGATGATATTCCTGCTCACTTCCTGTTCGCCATCGCAACCAACCAGTCTGCCCACCCTCGGCCCATTACCCACCGCGTTTCCGTCGGTGGTTGCAAGCTCAATTCCTCCGGCTGGTTCAATGACCTCGGAGCCCACCCTGACGCCGAGTCCCAAAGTGCCTGGTTTCGAACATATAGTGGTGGTCGTCTTTGAGAATAAAGAATATGGCACCGTCATCAAAAACCCACTCATGCCTTACTTCAATATCCTGGCTACATCTTTTACATTGTTGAATCAGCATTATGCGGTCACGCATCCAAGTTTGCCGAACTACATTGCCATGGTGAGCGGTGATACGCATGCCATCGCCTCAAATTGTGAAGATTGCTTCATCAATGTCCCTAGTCTGCCCGATCTGGTGGAGGCCAGCGGCCGAAGCTGGAAGACGTACCAGGAGAGCATGCCCGAGCCGTGTTTTATCGGCTCCACGATCCTGTACGTACAAAAGCACAACCCTTTTATATATTTTGACTCAATTCGGTTGAATCCGGAAAGGTGCGTTGAGAGTATCGTGCCGATCGGTCAACTGGATGTGGACATCGCACAGGGACAATTGCCGAACTTTATCTTTATTACACCGAACATGTGTCATAGCGCGCACGACTGCTCACTCGATAAAGCGGACCTTTGGCTTGATACCCTGATGGACAAATTGATCCCAGCCCTGGATGCTACTCAAAAACCGTACCTGGTTGTATTGACCTGGGATGAGGGCCAGGGTGATCACGGGTGCTGCGGCCTACCCGAGGAAGCCGGAGGACGGATCGCTACTGTGTTGATTTCCCCGCAGGTCAAAAACGGTTTTCAGGATGAGACGCCCTATACTCATTACTCTCTGCTAAAAACCATCGCTGAATCCTGGGGCTTGTCATACCTTGGCCACGCCGCCGACGAAAGTAATGTGCTCATTGTCGCTCCATGGAAATGAGCCGATTAAGTAAATATTTTAGGTCAACTGAAATATTCGGATGGACCGCAACAAACCGGGTTAAAAATTCATTCCTGGAAACATTTTTTCAAGCAGCCTGAAGAATTCGGGATGCATCCCGTTCCCACCGAAATAATACGGCGCGAGCGCCAGGCCGCCGATCGCATACAGAAGTGAAATCGCCAGCCCTCCGATGGAGAATACACCTGCCACAGCGATACCACCAAGTGCGGCCAGGATCCCGATCGCAATGCCTCCCAGAGATAAAATGCCGAAGCTCATGCCTCCGATCGCGACTCCGCCAGCTGCCATCCCGCCAAGCGCCAGCACCCCAATGGCAATATTTCCTACGGCAATAATCCCTTTCGCGATGCGCGGCATTCCGGTCTGCGGGTCGATCCCTTGAGCCACGTGCAGCAGCGGCAGGCCGAAAATTTCAATATCCGATTTGTATTCAAAGTTCCAGCCATAATAATGGGAATACGGTGAGCTCAGAATCGGAACCGCGACACCCGGTTGCTGGTTTTTATTAAGCCATTCCCCGCAATAGCGGCATTTGACGGCTTCGTCCTGGATCTGTTCGGCACAGTATGGGCAGATTTTCATTTTCCCTCCGTTCCGGTCGATTTGCCCTCGTAAAACACCAGCAGTGTGCTGCCATATTTTCGCTGGTCAAATTCCTCTAAATTTTTCAGATCAAGCTTTTCGTATTCCCGGGGGTGGATCTGTGCGATCACCCAGGATTCGTCACTGAGCCAACCGGGATTGGCATCCAGTTGCTCAAGAGCTCTGGACCACAACCCCTGATATTGCGGCGGTGCAACATAAATGTAATCGAACGCGCGATCTGGTGGCGCGGCCAACACATTGAACGCGTCGGCACGGCGTATCTCTGCCTTGTCTATAAATCGGCACAGCTCCACATTCGAGCGGATCGTTTCCAGGGCGACGCGATCCCGCTCGGTAAAGCGCACAAAATCCGCCCCCCGGCTCAGTGCTTCGATACCCACCGCCCCGGTGCCGCCGAACAAATCCCACCAG
>CAYUUJ010000463.1:0-2661 GCA_964447845.1 uncultured Anaerolineaceae bacterium | reverse complement strand
ATTGCTGCCCGGCTTTGTCGGTGTAAAACATGCGCACCGCCGAGGCCTTGATCGTCACGCCTTTTTCGCGTTCGAGGTCCATCGTGTCGAGCACCTGCTCGGTCATGTCGCGTTCGGAGATCGCGCCGGTCAGCTGCAGCAAACGGTCCGCCAGTGTGGACTTACCGTGATCGATATGTGCGATGATGCAAAAATTTCTGATGTGGGAGGTCATATTAGCGAACGAAGTATAACCGAAATTGAAGGTGTGGTTTCACAGCGACGTCCATAAGGAAACAAAACCGAAGAAAGAACTTTAACGCGAAAAACGCGAATTCAGCGAATAGCGCGAATGTTTTTGGTTTTTTTCGCGTCTTTCGCCGCATTCGCGAAATTCGCGTTAAAAAATCCGTGAAATTCGTGTAATCCGTGGCTAAGAATCTTTGTGAAAAAACTGATCTGGAAGTTCATTTTTGTTGATTCAGAGCTGTGATTGGGAATTACAATTAGATCATGACTCACGAACGCGATCGCAAGAGCCTGCTGGCCGTCAACCTGGGCCTGGGCACCAACATCCTGCTGGCAGCCGGCAAGACGATATTCGGCGTGGTCGGCCGCAGCCCGGCGTTGTTGGCTGAAGGCATCAACTCCACTTCGGACGTCGCCTACTATATCGTGGCGAGCGTTTTCCTGCGCCTGGCCAATAAGCCCGCCGATACCGAGCACCCATACGGGCATCGCCAGCTCGAGAGCATTGCATCATTGATCGTGGGATCCTTCGTGGTGGCCACCGCCGTGGCGGTATTTTGGGACTCGGTCAGCAAGATGTGGGACCTGTTGGATGGCAACGCCCAATCCCAGGGCGCGGCGGATATCGCGCTGTGGGTGGCGCTCTTGAACGTGCTGATCAAAATCTACCTGACGCTTTACACGCAAAAACTCGGTCGGGAAACCCACAACACGGTGGTCAACGCCATTGCATACGATCATCGCAACGACTTGATCTCAGCCTCGGCGGTATCCGTCGGCATCTTCCTCGGTCAGCGCGGCTTGCCGTGGGTGGACCCGCTGGCGGGCGCGCTGGTGGCCTTCCTGATCCTGCAGACCGGCGTATACATCCTGCGCGAGTCGTCGGTGGATCTGATGGACGCGGTGCCCAGCAAGGAACTGGCGCTGCAGATCGCAGACCTGATCCGGGAAGTATCCGGCGTGAAGCAGTTGGAGGAAGTGCAGGCGCATCGCTTCGGACCTCATCTGGTGGTCAACCTGACGATCGGCATCGACGGCAGCCTGACGGTCAGCAAAGGCGACGCCATCGCCAGCAAAGTGGAACGACTGTTGTATGAGTCGATCCCGAACGTGCGGCGCGTGCACGTGCATTATCATCCGGCACAGAAAGAGCATCGTAATATGACCATCGATGAGATCCTGGCCGAGGGGCGGAAACAGGTGATGGAGGAAGATGGGGAATAGAGGGTAGGGGAGAAGGGGGTAGGGAGTCGGATAGTCGACAGTCTGATAGTCTAATGGTTTTGTAATTGGAAAGTTGGGAGGTTTTTGTTTAATCATGTCATTGTGAGATATGGTGGTTGGATTTCCCCGCGCGCGTGTCATCCTGAGGGAACTGAGAGCGGCGCGAAGCGCCGATCGGTGACCGAAGGATCTCTTTTTGTGCCAAGAAGATCCTTCGGTTGCGGCCTGTCGCTGCGCTCCAGTCCAAGCGCCCTCAGGATGACACAAAGTTCACATGTTCGTTCGGCGCTGAGATTGCCACGTCGTGACGCTGGTCTCGATACGCCCTTGCTTCGTTCCAGAATGTTGCGCGAGCGGAATAACACAATTAAACAAGAACTTCCGAGACCGCTGGCCCCGGAAGGTAGTCACCAACTATCTAACTACTAAACTATCAGACTAGCGACTATCCGACTAATTATCCCCATCTCCACGACGTGCCGTCTTTTGAATCCTCGATCGTGACGCCGAGTCCCTTCAATTGATCGCGGATCTGATCCGATAAAGCCCACAATTTCTGTTTGCGCACCTCGTTACGGACCTCGATCAACACTTCGATGAATTTATCCGCGTCGCCGGAGCCTTTTTTGTCGGTCAGGCGCAGACCAAGCACGCCTGTCAATGTGCGCAGGGTGGTTTGTGCCGGCCCAAGCTGATCGGTGGTGGCGCCGCTGTCGCGGGCGGTGTTGATGGCCTTGACCAGTTCGAACAGCGCGGCCAGCGCGCCGGCAGTGCTGAAATCATCATCCATGGCGACCGTGAAATCCTGCTGGGTGGTCTCGGCCTGGGTATTGAGTTCGGAGGCGCTCCCCGGGGGGAGACCTTGCGACGAAACGGGGGCAGGCCGCAGTCCAGATTTGATGCGCTCGACGTTCTTTTCCGCTGCGTCGAGAGTCTCTTCATTGAATAATAGCGGGGCGCGGTACGTCCCGTTCAGCACCAGCATGCGCATCACGTCCGCATCGCGCTTGGATAGAAATTCCTTGATGCTGACGATGTTTCCAAGCGACTTGGACATCTTCTCGTCGCCGAGTTGCAGCATGCCGTTGTGGATCCAGTAGCGCGCGAAGGGTTCGCGGCCCGTATAGCTTTCTGTCTGTGCGATCTCATTTTCGTGATGCGGGAAGATCAGGTCGTTGCCGCCGCCGTGGATATCGATCTGCTCGCCGA
>CAYUUJ010000462.1:0-2669 GCA_964447845.1 uncultured Anaerolineaceae bacterium | reverse complement strand
GGTTTATTGCAAGGCTCCATCCCGGAATCCTATGGTGGATTTGGAGAGCGATCGAGGTGTTCCGCTCTGTTGGACTTTGAGGAGCTGGCTTTTGGAGATCTGGCAGGCGCGCTGTCCGTCATGCTGCCCTCTTTGTTTGCAACACCGATTATCCTGGCCGGTACCAAGGAACAGAAGAAAAAATATTTACCGAAGATCGCACAGGGTGATTGGGCGCCGTTCACAGTCGCCCTGATCGAATATGCCTTCGACTTCGATCCAAACGATCTGCGGACGACTGCAAAACTTTCCGGGGACGAATACCTGCTGAACGGGGAAAAGGCGTATGTCCCGTTTGCGATTGATGCAGACTCTGTGCTTGTGTTTGCCAGCCTGGAGGGCATCACACAGGGATTTATTCTTGATAAAAACACACCCGGAATGAAAATATCGGTGGATCGGGAAAAATTGCTGGGACTGAATGCGCTGCCGCTGTATCGGATGAAGTTAACGGATGTAAAGATACCGGCCGCGAACCGCCTGGGAGGCGCGTCGGGCCACGACTTCGAGCTGGTGCTGGCTTCGATGCGCGTTGCCTCCGCTGCAGCAGCCGTCGGGTTGGCGCGGGCGGCGTTCGAATACAGCCGGGACTATGCCGGTGAGCGGGAAGCATTTGGGATGAAGATCGCACAGAAACAGGCGGTCGCGTTCATGCTGGCTGAGATGCGAACCGAGATCGAAGCCAGCCGTTTGTTGACCTGGGAAGCAGCCTGGAAGCTGGACCAGGGTCAGGCGGAGGCGCCGTTGGAGGCTTACCTTGCTGCAACCGGCGCGGCAGATCTGGCGATGCTGGTCACAGACCGCGCCCTGCAGATCCTGGGCGGGCATGGTTATATCCGGGATCATCCCGTGGAGATGTGGCTGCGCAACGGGCGCGGGTTTGCCATGTTGACCGGGTTGATAATCGTTTAGTGTTCGTGATTTACGACAGTTTGCGAAGTTGGCGGAATGTAAAACGTAATCGAAAAACAAAAAGCAAAAAAACAAAATCGTCAATCGTCAATCGTAAATTGCCCGGAGGCAGCATGGCCATAGAATTTGAAACTCCCAAGCCAATCGTTCAAGCGCAAACCGTTTTGAAAACGGTCGCGGAGGAGATGATGCGTTCCCGCTCGCGCTTTTTCGACGAACACGAGCATGAGATCCCATGGGATTACATCCAGTTCATGCACTCAGCCATTAAAGCCACGGGTGGGGTGTCGCTGGCGCCGCGTGAAAATGGCAGAAATAGAGATCAGAGTGGGAGTGAAAATCGCCCGCCGATCGCGTATCAATTGATCGCGGCCCAGATCGAATCCCTGGCATGGGGGGATCTTGGCCTGTATCATTGCCTGCCGGGTGGGGGATTGGGTGCCGCGGCGGTCCACTCTGCGGGAACCCCGGCACAGAAAGCCAAATTTTTAGCGCGTTTCAATGGGGATAAACCTACCTTCGCGGCTATGTCGATGACCGAAGCGGGAGCCGGTTCGGATACGTCCGCAATCCGTACCCGGGCGGTGCTGGATCAAGCAGCCAACGAATGGATCATCAACGGCGAGAAGATCTTCGTCACCGGCGGGGATAAATCATTTACAGAATACGAAAAGCTTGGCAAAGGGTTTATTGTGGTCTGGGCTTCCATTGACCCAACCGCTGGACGCGCCGGTATGCGCGCCTTCGTGGTTGAATCAGGCACGCCCGGGGTTCGCATCGCCAAGTTGGAACATAAGATGGGTATCCGCGTCAGCGACACGGCGGCCATCGTCCTGCAGGATGCGCGTGTCCCGTTCGATCACCTGCTCGGTAGTCCGACCGTCGAGCAGTCCACCGAAGGGTTTAAGGGCGCGATGGCTACGTTCGACGCGACCCGGCCCCTCGTGGCCGCGTCAGGCATCGGGGTCGCGCGAGCCGCTCTTGAGTTCGTCAAGGAGAAGCTGACGGAACAGGGTGTCCAGATCCGCTACGGAGTGCCGCGCAATAAATTGACATCGATTGAACGGGATGTGATCGAAATGGAGATCATGCTGCGGTCCGCCTGGTTAATGGTCATCAAAGCGGTCTGGATGGCGGATAATGCCAGGCCGAATGCGCTCGAGTCGGCCATGAGCAAAATTAAAGCCGGCGATGTCGCGACCCATATCACGCAGAAGGCTGTGGAGATCATGGGGCCGATCGGGTATAGCCGTGAGTTCCTGCTCGAGAAGTGGTTTCGGGATGCGAGGATCACGGATATTTACGAAGGCACCGGCCAGATCAATCGCCTGGTGGCGGCTCGGAAGATCCTTGGATATAGCGGGAAGGAATTGAGATAGGAGTCAAGTGTCATGTGTCATGCGTCATGTGTCATGTGTCATGTGTCAAGTGTTGAGTTCTGAAAAAACCGTGACACATGACACGTGACACTTTTAGGAAGAACATGCGAAATTTTCAGATACATCACGCGGTAGTGATCGGTTCCGGGACGATGGGCGCTGCGATCGCTGCGCATCTTGCCAACGCGGGTATCCCTGTAACTCTTTTGGATATCATTCCACAAGGCGCGCCAGATGATGATGAGGCCGCGCGGAATAAGATCGTCAACGATGGCTGGGACCGTTGCTTGAAAGCCAAACCTGCCAACTTGATGTCGTCCGACCTGAAGGCGCTTGTCA
>CAYUUJ010000461.1:0-2686 GCA_964447845.1 uncultured Anaerolineaceae bacterium | reverse complement strand
ACAATAATGATGAAACGTATTGCTGACCCAGGCCGACCCGAGCCCATACGGCGCCAGGCGCTGGTTGTCCTGCAGCCAGAGCCGTTCGTCTTTGAGCGTGTAGGTTTTGCCGAGCTCCCGGGCCAGATCCCAGGCCAGAGGATAAATTTTCCCGCCTTTTTTCACGTTCTTCACAATGATGGTCAGGTACGCTTTTTCCTGGAGCACGGACTTCAATCCTTTATAGATATCCACCAACTGGGTCAGGAAGGTATCGTAATCTTCCACGTTGCCCAGGTCATTCGGATCATCCGAATAAAAAACATCCAGCTCAGAAGCCGTGCGGCGTTTTTTCTGGGTATCGGCTCCCCGGGCGCGCAGCATGTCCCAATAAGGCGGGGAGGTGAGGATATAGTTGACGGTTGGTAGTTGATAGTTGGCAGCCAGCGCAGCATCGGCAGTTATGATTTCAGATTTTAGATTTTCGACTGAATCCCCCAGGGACGTTCTTTCATCGGTGATGATCTGTTTGGCGATCTCGGCGTATTTGGGATTTAACTCGATGCCATAGCTATTGCGTCCCGCGCGCAGGGCTGCCACCAATGTGGAGCCTGTGCCTGCCATCGGATCCAGGACGGTGTCTTCCTTTTTCGTGAAGAACTCGATGAATTCCTGCGCCATGGTCTCCGGGAATTTGGCCGGGTGGACAAGCACGCCCTTCTTGCGCGGCGGCGGGTTATGAATAAACCAGGATTTCTGGAATTTAAGCCAGGTCTTCGAATCGAGATCATTAAGCTTATTGCGACCCATGTTGAAATTATACACGTACGGTGATTTCATTAGAGGTGAGCAGGGATGGAGAAATATCAAACGCGAAACGCGTAAATCGAGCGAATTACGCGAAAATTCTTAAGGATTCGCGCTGTTCGCACTTTTCGCGTAATTCGCGTTAAGAATTGCTGGTATCACTGTCCACCCGCACCACCCACAGACCCCGATCCTAATTCCTAATCCCCAATTCCTAATTCCTAATTCCTGATTCCTAATTCCTGATTCCTAATCCCTAAGGCTGAGACGTTTCCGGCGGTATTGTGTAATCCACCTCCCTCACGACCAGGTTTGAGAATATGACCGTGACGGGCGTGTCGCCTGCAGATTGAGCAAACACCCCCAGGCCGCCGTTCGCATAATTGGAATCCGTAATGCTGAATTGATAACGGCCGTTCAGGAACAACCGCATCTCGGTCCCCGATGCCCATATGCCGATGCGAACCTCTCCGGGCGCGCCGGGCGGCACGTCGCCGCTCGGGACAGGTTCCTGCAGCGGCCGGCGCGTGTCCACGCTGATGCGATCGGCGCGCACCAGCCCATTGCATGAAAGCGCAAAGCGATAATAAGCAACGGCGCTGCCGCGCACCAGCAACCCATACGAGTCACTCCCGCGGCACAGACTTGTTTTTGCGGTGATCTCAGCAAAGAAATCATTGAACGCCTGTCCGCTGCGGAAACTGATCAGGTAGACGCCCGGTTGCGCGGCCATGGTCAGGCGGTTGCGTTCGATCGCCACACTTCCGAGCGCATCCACGGCGGTGTCCCAAGGTTCCTCCGAGGAGAACGTATCGTTCAGGATCGTCTGACCCACACCCGGGTGCATCTCCGGGGTGGCAGGTTGGGAGGCAACCGCCGCGGGCGAGGGAGTGGACGATGGCGGGAACCAGACAATCGTCGGGGTCTGAAACGGTGTTTCCGTCGGCTGGGCAGGCGTGGCGGTAATACGCGACGCGTCGAGCGGAGAACATGCGGTCAATATCCATGTCATTGCGAGGAGCACTGAGCGTAGCGCAGCGAAGTCGAAGCGCGACGAAGCAATCCCCGCGCGAATTAGGAGATTGCTTCGTCGCTTCGCTCCTCGCAATGACATGTAGGTTTTAAGGGGAATCATACCGACTGACACAACAACTGAGATTTAGGTACAATCAAAGCGCACACATTCTAGCACAAAGGAGCGTGCATGAGCGATACACTCGTGTTGGTGACCGGCGCATGCGGCGAGCTCGGTCAGGCTCTCGTTCAAGGCCTGGCGCACAGAGGCGGGTTTCGGATCGTTACCTCCGATCTGATGCCCCTGCCCGAATCGATCCGAACGCTGGCCTCCGAACACGTGCAGGGGGACCTGGTATACAAGATCAAGACCTTTTACGATTACGATTTTGAGATCATCTTTCATCTGGCGGCTTCGCTCTCCTCGAAGGCTGAGGTGGCCACCGAGGAAGCGCATCGCATCAACGTGGAAGGCACGATGCAGCTGCTGATGATGGCCGCCTATCGCTCCGAAAAATACAGGAAGCCGATCAAGTTTTTATTCCCGAGCTCGATCGCGGCCTACGGATTTCCGGACTTGAATGCGAAGCGCCATGCGGGACGCGTGAAAGAGGACGACTGGAACACACCGCATACGATGTATGGATGCAACAAGCTGTACTGCGAAAAACTCGGCATCTACTACAGCCGGTATTTCGGCCAGCGTCATCTGGATGCAAGCCCGCCGGTCATGCTGGACTTTCGCGCGGTCCGCTTCCCGGGACTGGTCTCGGCCCTGACGCTGCCCTCCAGCGGCACCAGCGACTACGGACCCGAGATGCTGCACGCCGCCGCGCAGGGCAAACCCTATGCCTGTTTTGTGCGGGAAGATACGAAGATCCCGTTC
>CAYUUJ010000460.1:0-2687 GCA_964447845.1 uncultured Anaerolineaceae bacterium | reverse complement strand
AACTTTACCTGCGTGAGCTCTACGAGCACCCTTCGCTAAATACAAGCGCTAATTCAACTTCTAGTGTGCATTTCATTGCCATTAACCCCGCTAACACCGCATTGGCTGAACCCGCTTTGCACCGCGTATTACTCTGTTTTATTGCTGATGTACCTGCGCGTATATTTTCAGCGCGAAGTTTCATACCCTCCGGCAATAGGTATTGGCAGATCGCCAATGCTGCGGATCCTTGTGCTGGTGTAACAGCTGACAGATTGCAAGTCGTTCGATTCCTGAAATCTGCCGGCTATACGTGGAAAAAAGAACCTACCGAAACAGAACCCGGCGAAGGGTTGATTTTGCAGAACGGTGCTCTTTTCCCGCCAGTCATACTTCTAGCTCCTTCCAAGACGATCGATCCTTTGCGCCTGGATATGGCTTTGGTTATCGCACAAACCGCGCGTGACCTGGGTATTCTTCTGACAACGAAGTCCGTCAGCGCGGAGGATCTGCGCTACGCCGTTTACAGCAGCGGCGAATATGACATGGCTATCGTTGGTTATCGGGTAAGCGCTTACCCCGGCTATATGTGCGAGTGGTTCCAGGCGCCGAGTCCGTTCGAGTATGACAGCGACAGACTCAGGCCCGCGTGTGACGCGTTTAACTCCACTGCTGACCTAGAAACCGCACGGCAGGCGTCATTTGAGATCCAGTCCATTTTGATGGAAGACCTGCCTTTCATTCCTCTCTATCAGGTTTTGAGGTATGAAGCCTATCGAAATGTCACCTATCCATTTGATACGGCACTGGATGGGATTTCGGGACTGTACGGCGCGCCGGCGCTGGCGATTCCCGTACAATAACGTGCGACGCATCTCCAAGGTGCGTCGCACGTCTCTATTGTGACAGCCTGCGACCGAAGGATCTCCTCTCGGCGTAAAAGAGATCCTTCGGTCGCGGAGAACGCTCCCTCACTTCGTGACACAATGTAGGGTTGGGTTGGTTGCGTATGAATCTTTAACCCCTTGTGCTCTTCGTGTCCTTCGTGGTGGTAACCGGCAGTACAAGGTGCTGCGCCAGGATTTATGGTTGCCAGGGCTTAAAAGGAAGAAGCAGTATAATCAATCAATCCGCAGTCAGGAGCCTGGTGTGGCATTGAACGACAAAAACCCCCTGTTGGAAGTCCGAAATTTAAAGACATATTTTTATACCGAAGACGGCGTGGTGCGCGCCGTGGACGGCGTTAACATCGAAGTTTATCCCGGTGAAGTGCTGGGCCTGGTGGGTGAATCCGGTTGCGGTAAGAGCGTGACCTCGCTTTCGATCATGCGGCTGATCGCAGCCCCCGGCAAAGTAGTGGAAGGGGAGATCCTGCTGGAGGGCGTCAATCTGCTTGAGCTGCCTGAACGCGAAATGGTGAAGGTGCGCGGCAATCGCATCTCGATGATCTTCCAGCAGCCGCAGACGGCACTAAACCCGGTCTTCAAGATCAATGATCAGATCGCGGAAGTGCTCGACATTCATCAGGATTTCGGCAAGGAAGCCGGCAAACGCCGCGCCGTCGAACTGTTGAAGATGGTGGGTATCCCGGATGCGGAGCGACGGGCGGAGGCATATCCGCATGAACTTTCCGGGGGCATGGCTCAACGCGTGATGATCGCCATGGCGCTGGCCTGCGTGCCCGAGTTGTTGATCGCCGACGAGCCGACCACCGCGCTGGATGTCACCATCCAAGCTCAAATACTCGACCTGATGCGCGACCTGCGCGAGAAGATGGGCACCTCGGTGATTTTGATCACGCACGATCTGGGCGTGGTCGCCGAGATGGCCGAACGCGTGGCCGTCATGTATGCGGGCGAGATCGTCGAACAGACGGATGTCAATTCGCTCTTCGACCAGCCCTTGCATCCCTATACCCAGGGCTTGATCGGCTCGATCCCGATCCTGGGCGAGATCAAGGAACGCCTGGACGTGATCCCGGGCTCCGTGCCGAACCTGGTCAACCTGCCGCCCGGCTGCCGGTTCGCGCCGCGTTGCAAGGCGCGTGAGAAATTTGGACTGACGATTTGCAACGATGTGAAACCCGACCTAGAAGAAGACAAGCCGGGACACCTCGTACGTTGCTGGCTGTATCAGAGCGCCGAGGGCCATCAAGCCCCGCTGAAGGTGCGTTAATCGTGGAGCATCTGGAAATGACCAAACAAGCGAACGCCGGCGTGCAGGAAGACCTGGTTCAGGTTGACCATCTCGTAAAGTATTTCCCTGTACGCGCGGGGTTAATGCAACGCGTCGTCAACTGGGTGCAGGCAGTGGATGACGTCAGTTTTTCGGTGCGCAAAGGGGAAACCCTCGGACTGGTGGGCGAATCGGGCTGCGGGAAAACAACCGTCGGGCGCTCCATGCTCAGGTTGATCGAACCAACCTCCGGGTCGATCCGATTCGACGGCAAGGACGTGCTCAGCCTGCGCGGGCGTGAGTTGAAGGAAGTCCGCCGGCATATGCAGATCATTTTTCAGGATCCCTATGCCTCGCTCGACCCGCGCGTCCCGATCGGGGAATCGGTGATGGAAGGATTGCACATCCACAATATCGGCACGCGCAACGAACGCTTCGATATCATGCTGGATACGCTCAAGAAAGTGGGCCTGGAAAATTATCACGCCCGCCGTTATCCGCACGAATTCTCGGGCGGCCAGCGGCAGCGCATC
>CAYUUJ010000459.1:0-2691 GCA_964447845.1 uncultured Anaerolineaceae bacterium | reverse complement strand
TTCTTGAATCATGTTTTCATCATTCCGCATTCACCATTCAGCATTTATTATTGCTGCAGCGCTTGATCGAGATCCCATAGAATATCCTCGATATCCTCCAGGCCAACGCTCAAACGAATGAAATCCGGGCTCACGCCGGCTGCGATCTGCTCCTCGGCCGTGAGCTGCGAGTGCGTGGTGCTGGCCGGATGGATCGCCAGGGACTTGGCATCACCCAGGTTGGCGACATGGCTGAAGAGTTTCAGCGAGTCTATAAAGCGCGCGCCGGCTTCGCGTCCGCCCTGCACGCCGAAGCCCAGTACCGCGCTCGGACCTTTGGGCAGATATTTTTTAGCACGCGCATGATCAGGATGGTTCGGTAAACCGGAATAGGTCACCCATTTCACCTTCGGATGATCTTCAAGGAATTCCGCCACACTCTGCGCATTTTGCACGTGCCGGTCCATGCGCAGGGATAGGGTCTCGAGACCCTGCAGGAACAGCCATGAATTGAACGGTGACGCGCACATCCCGAGGTCGCGCAAGATGCCGGCGCGCGCTTTCGAGATCAAGGCAGTCGGGCCGAAGTCCTCGGCGTAGATCACATCGTGATTGGCAGGGTCGGGGGTGGTGAAATTTTTGAAGCGCTCGCCTTTTCCCCATTTGAAGTTGCCGCCGTCCACGATCACTCCGCCGATGGAGGTGCCGTGGCCGCCGATGAACTTGGTGGTCGAGTGCGTGACGAGATTGGCGCCCCATTCGAATGGCCTACATAGGTACGGTGTGGCGAAGGTGTTGTCGATCATCAACGGGATGTGAAATTCCTGTGCGATCTTCGCAACTTCCTCGAACGGGAAGATGTTCACCAGTGGGTTGCTGATCGTTTCCCCATAAATGATCTTTGTATTGGGCTGGATGGCGCGGCGGAAATTCTCCGGATTAGACGGGTCAACCAGTGTCACAGTGATCCCCAGGCGCGGGAAAGTATATTTGAACTGACTGACTGTTCCGCCATACAGGGTGGAGGCAGAAACTATGTGGTCACCGGCTTCGCAAATGGTCAGGATGGCGGTGGTCTGTGCTGCATGTCCCGAACTGGTCTCCAGCGCACCGACCCCGCCTTCCAGGTCGTTGATGCGCGCTTCCAGGACGTTGCTGGTGGGATTTGAAATACGGGTATAGATATTTCCCGGTTCCTGCATGGCGAACAAGCGCGCGGCCCGATCGGTGCTTTGCAAATCATACGCTGAAGTCTGATAGATGGGCACCACCCGCGAACCGGTCGTTGCTTCGGGGGTATATCCCGCGTGAAGCTGCCGGGTGTTGAAACCATATTTGCGAGCAGGTTTATCAGACATAGGAATCTCCTCTTGCTATAAAAATCCCGCCCTTCCCGGAGGAGATAAAAAACACCTCTTCCGGAAGTACAAGAAGAGGCACACACGTTACCATCCTCTCATCTTCCAGTTAATCGGATATTGCTATCCTTCTGTCCGGAGTTGGCACCTTGAGTTAGTCTGGTAGTCTTCTAGTCTGCTGGTCTTATAGTCTTGTAGTGATGAACTATTCGACTATTTGACTAACCGACTATTCGACTAACACGGTTGCCGAGGCTTCAACGGGCCGGTCCCTCAGCCTCTCTGGATAAGAGCGAGTATTCAATTGTTAGGCGGGTTTATATCACAATGATTCAGGATGCGTCAAGGTCATTTTCAAAATCGGTGGTTGAGTAGTTCCGAGCGCAGCGATGATCGTATCGAGACCACTATGTATTAAGAAAATCTTTCATCTCGGGTGGTCTCGATACGCCACTCGAAAAGCAGTCGTAGCTACTCGATCCCCGGATTGCCTACAACAAATTTTCTTTGACTAACAACTCGGCGTTGTAGATCGAGCCGCCGGCCGCGCCGCGGATCGTGTTGTGGGAGAGCACAACGAACTTAAGATGCAGGATCGGATCGCGTCGCACGCGGCCGACCACGGTCGTCATGCCGGATCCGGTCAAACGGTCGAGTCTCGGCTGGGGGCGATCCGCCTCTTCCCGGACCTGGATGGCGGGTCGCGGTGTCGAGGGCAGGTCGCCGGCGGACGCGGGGGCGCGGAAATCGCTCATCGCACGCGCGGCAGATTCGGGGTCGCCTGGACGCGAAAGTTCAACACTGGCGCACACAGTATGTCCATCGATCACAGCCACGCGATTCGTATGCGAGCTGATCGCCATGTCCGCCAATTCCACTTTATTCCCATTCAACTTCCCGAGCATTTTAAGCGGTTCCCATTCCACCTTGTCCTCTTCGCCGCCGACGTTGGGGATGACGTTGTCCTGGATGTCCATCGACGAAACGCCCGGATAACCCGCACCGGATAACGCCTGGAGAGAGACCGCGAACACTTTTTTTACGCCGAACGCATCATCCAGGGCTTTGAGCGCCACGGTCAAGCCTGTGCTGGTACAGTTTGGGTTGGTCAGGATGCAGCCGCTCCAGCCGCGCAGCTTACGCTGCTCACGGACCAGTTGGATGTGATCGGCGTTGACCTCTGGCAGCAGCAGCGGCACGTCCTCGGCCCGGCGATACGCCGAGGCGTTCGAGCAGACTGCGAAGCCGGCTTGCGCGAACTGCGGCTCGAGTTCTTTGGCATTTTCGGTCGGCAGCGCTGAGAAGACAATTTTTGCCTGGATCGATCCAGGCGCGGCAGGGACGACGATCATCA
>CAYUUJ010000458.1:0-2696 GCA_964447845.1 uncultured Anaerolineaceae bacterium | reverse complement strand
GACGGCACCCAATCCGAAGGCTTCACGCTGTCGGCCAACGACAAAGTGCGCATCGCGCAACGCCTGGACGACCTGGGTGTGGCCTTTATCGAAGGCGGTTGGCCCGGCTCGAATCCCAAAGACGTGGAGTTTTTCGAACGAGCCCGCGATATGGAATGGAAGACAGCCCTGATCGCGGCCTTCGGCTCCACCTGCCGCGTCAAAGGCGGACCGGAAGATGACGCCAACATCAAAGCCCTGCTCGATTCCCACACACCGGTCTGCACCCTCTTCGGCAAGACCTGGACGCTGCACGTGACGGAGGTTTTGCAGACCACACTGGACGACAACCTGCGGATCATCGAGCAATCCGTTGCCTATCTAAAATCCAACAATAAGCGCGTGATCTATGACGCTGAACATTTCTTTGACGGTTATAAAGCCGATCCAGCCTATGCGCTCGAAACCTTGAGAGCTGCGGTGCGCGGTGGGGCGGAGACTGTGGTGTTGTGTGATACCAATGGCGGCAGCATGCCCTGGGAAGTGGAAAGCATGCTCCGGGACCTGAAGCCTGTTCTCGCGCACCCGTTCGGGATTCACACCCATAACGACTCTGAATGCGCCGTGATCAATTCCCTGATCGGTGTGCGTGAAGGCGCCATTCAAGTGCAGGGAACGATCAACGGTGTCGGCGAACGCTGCGGGAACGCAAATTTAATATCCATCATGGCCGACCTTGAACTCAAGATGGGCTATCAGTGTCTGCCCGAAGGCGATCTGCCGAGGTTGTACGACCTCTCGCATTTTGTGGCTGAAGTGGCCAACATCACGCCCGATGAGCATCTACCGTTCGTGGGCAAATCCGCGTTTGCGCACAAAGGCGGCGTACACGTCGCCGCCATGCGTCGGAACGAGAAATCCTATCAGCACGTCGACCCTGCCCTGATCGGGAACAGGATGCGGGTGGTCGTTTCCGATCTGTCCGGCCGCGGGAATATTCTCAACACCGCGGAAGTCCATGGTCTGGAAGTTGGCAGCGGCGAGCAGGTCGCCGAGGTGCTCAATGATGTCAAGGAATTGGAATCGCGCGGCTTCTCATTCGAGGCAGCCGAGGCCTCCGTGGCCATGATGCTCAAACGTCAGCAGTCGGATTACAAACCGCCGTTCGAGCTTGTGGATTTTTCCGTGAATGTCGAGCATCGGCAGGGACGCGGTATCTTCGCCGAGGCGACCGTCAAGGTGCGCGTGAACGGGGAAGTGCTGCATACGGCTGCCGAAGGGAATGGTCCGGTCAATGCATTGGACAATGCGTTGCGCAAAGCGCTGATAGGCTATTATCCGCAAGTGGCTTCGTTCCACCTGTCTGATTACAAGGTCCGTATCCTGGATTCGGATCACGGGACGGAAGCGATTACGCGCGTATTGATCGACACGCGTAATTCCACCAGCCGTTGGAGCACCGTGGGCGCCAGCGCAAATATTATCGAAGCCTCCTGGCAGGCGCTGGCCGATTCGGTCGAATATGGATTGACGGTGGCACATTGAAAGCGAACATCACCCTGCTCCCCGGAGATGGCATAGGCCCTGAAGTGGTGGCCGAAGCTGTGCGCGTGCTGGAACTGGTCGCCAGCAAGCACGGCCATACATTTAATTTCAACGAGCGCCTGATGGGCGGCTGCTCGATCGATAAATACGGATCTTCGCTCACCGATGAGACCCTCGCCGATTGCCAAGCTTCGGATGCTGTTCTGCTGGGTGCTGTGGGCGGATCCAAATGGGACGACCCATCCGCCAAGGACCGACCCGAACGCGGACTGCTCGCATTGCGTCGCGGGCTTGGTGTGTTTGCCAATCTGCGTCCGGTGAAAGTGCATCCTGCGCTGGTCGATTCATCTCCGCTCAAACCCGAGAAACTCAAAGGCGTGGATATTTTGGTAGTGCGCGAATTGACAGGTGGTTTGTATTTCGGCCAGCCAAAACTGCGCGATATCAAAGATGGGCATGAGCATGCCGTGGATACATTGGAATACTACGATTATGAGATCTGCCGCGTAATGGAGTTAGCATTTAATCTGGCGAAAGGCCGCAGGAAAAAAGTCACTTCCGTCGATAAAGCCAATGTCCTGGAATCATCCCGGTTATGGCGGCAACTTGCCACTCAAGTCGGCAAAGATAATCCGGATGTGGAGCTCGAGCACATGCTGGTGGACACGGCCGCCATGCGGTTGATCACAGGTCCAGCCTGGATGGACGTTGTTGTGACCGAGAATATGTTCGGTGACATTCTCACGGACGAAGCGTCCGTGCTGGCGGGTTCGATGGGGATGCTGCCGTCGGCCAGTGTGGGAGAGTCAGGCCCGGGCTTGTACGAACCGATCCACGGGTCCGCGCCCGATATCGCCGGCCAGGGAGTCGCAAATCCGGTCGGCACGATCCTGTCATCCGCAATGTTGCTGCGCCATTCCTTGAAACTGGAGGCTGAAGCCGCCTCGATAGAAAAAGCAGTCGATGAGACCATCACCGCGGGCGCGCGTACAGCCGACCTCGGTGGCAAGTTAACCACCCGTCAGATGACGGATGAAATTATAAAGCGAATGTAAAGGAGAGATCACCATGGGCATGGAATCCAAATTCATCTGGATGAACGGCGAGCTGGTGCCGTTCGAGAAGGCGACCCTGCATCTGCTCACCCCCGCGTTGCATTATGGCGCGGCGGT
>CAYUUJ010000457.1:0-2701 GCA_964447845.1 uncultured Anaerolineaceae bacterium | reverse complement strand
TCCTTTACGACGCGTGACCCCGCCTGCACCCGAACGGAAATTCAACGCGCTCTTTCCCTCTTCCAGCGTAAAAATGGCAACATAGTAATATGTGAATGTAGATTGGATCAGGCGCGTCACTTTACGCGCCAGTTCGTCAATATCGGGCTCGTTGGCAATCTGCGCGCTGACCATGCGCACAAGATTAAGCTGCCCAAGACGCCAGCGCTCCACTCTAATACGATGCCAGGCGATCAGGCCAATGGAGGCCGTTTTGGCGATGCTATCCAAAGAGTCTTTCTCGCGCTGAGAGAAGTTTCCGCCTTTTCCAGGCCGGACTTCGATGACGCCGAGGCTGGTCTGCTCGTAGCACAGTGGGATCGCCACCGAAAGCGTATCAGCCACCTGCTCTCGGACAGGTTCTCCCGTTTCATGCGCCTGGCGCATCAACGGAGTCGGCGGCTGTGTTGGGAAGATTTTTTCCATCCAATCGGGCAGACGGAAAAAGGGTTCGTTCAACCACAGGCTAACTTCCCCGCTTAAAAGGCCCGAGGCCGTTTCGATCAGCAAATCGCGCTGCGCAGTAAAAGTCTCCGCCGCCAGGATGCGTTCCCCCAAACCCAGAAGCAGCTCCCGCCGACTGGAGCGCGGTTTTTTGAGCGTTTTTTGCGCCGACGAAAGGTACTTGACCATTTTCAGCACATTGCCGGTTTCAGGCGCATACCGAAACTCGACGCGATCCATCAGTTTGTGGATGAAGAACAAGCCCAGACCGCCAATGGCGCGGTCTTGCAAGGCGGCGTTGACATCCGGTCTGGCGATCTCGTCCAACTCGAAACGTTTGCCCTGATCGCGCATGATGATGATCAGCGCGTCTGGCGTAATTTCAGTGGAGATTTCAATCTGCCCGTCAGGAATGCCTGCGTAGGCATGTTCGATAATATTCGTGGCGGCCTCATCCGCCGCAAGCTGGATATTGTAAATATCCTTTTTTTGCATACCAGCCAGACCACCCGCCTGCGCAAGAAACTCGCGGATCGGGTCGAGACTTTCAAATTTGGCAGGGAAGGTTTGAGTAGGCATTTTCGGTTGCAGGTTGAAAGTTGAAGGTAAAGTCCCTATAGGGGATTGCCGGTGAAGTTCAGGTAAAAGATTGAACTTTATCCGCAGCCTTGTCCTCTAAATACTGGTCGTCATTTTTTCTTCGTGGACTTCGTGTCCTTCGTGGTGAAGGTTTCAAAAAGGGATTGAAACGACGAAGCCGCCCCGACTGGTGAGTCAGAGCGGCCTGCAGGTCAAAATCATATCCGGGAGCATCCTCGGGCCGCGCGGCGGTGGGCCGGATCGATTAGAAATTGCCAACCGCAGATGTGAGATCCTTGAAAAGTTTGAAGAGCGTGGTAAACCCGGCCAGTTCAAGCGACGTGTGGATATTTTCGGGGACATTGGCGAGCACCACTTCACCACGGTTAAAGTGTTTGCAATTACGCTGGGCTGCAATCAGGCCGCGGAAACCCGCGCTGGACATATACTCAAGCTTTTCCATATCGAGCACAATTTTGAAGCGGCCTGCAGCGATCAGTGCTTCCAGCGCTTCAGCCAATTTCGGCGCCGTAGCGCTATCAATGCGCCCGCTGACCGACACCACGTCACAACGCTTGTACTGTTTGGTGGTCACTTCCATGACGTCCTCCGGGTGTTGCGGGGCGGGTAACAACAAAAAATATTATATCATAGCCCCAAACCGAAGTATTCGCCTCCCAGCTTGTAACCCGCCACCTCGAGACGCGGATTAAACATTGGGCGAATGCCGGTAGGCTTGAGTTCCCCATGGATCTTCCCGTCGGGGCCGGTAGTCGTTTGGACAAACTTATAAATGTCCGTTTGCGTAACGACATCCCCTTCAACGTTGCCAACGACCTCCGTAATTTGGGTCGCCTTGCGTGTGCCATCCGACAGACGGCTCATATGTACGATCACCTGAATCGCCGAGGCGATCTGTTTGCGCAGCGCCTCAACCGGCAGATCGAGTCCGGACATAAGCGACATGGTTTCAAGGCGGGAAATCGCATCACGCGGAGAATTAGCGTGCAGCGTGGTGAGCGAACCGGAATGGCCGGTGTTCATAGCCTGAAGCATATCCAGGGCTTCGCCGCCGCGCACCTCCCCCACCACCAGCCGGTCGGGGCGCATGCGCAGGGCATTGCGCACCAGGTCGCGGACGGTGACCGCGCCCACTCCGTCCACATTGGGGAGCTTGGTCTCCATGCGTACGACATGGCGTTGTTTCATCTGTAATTCAACCGCGTCTTCAATAGTCAGGATGCGCTCGTGATTGGGAATGAATGTGGAGAGGATATTCAGCATGGTACTCTTGCCCGAACTGGTGTTGCCCGAGATAAGAATGTTCATGCGCGATACAACACAGGCTTCCAGGAATTTCGCCATATAAGGTGTCAGTGTGCCGAGCGAAATCAGATCTTCAATGGTCATGCGCGCCTGTCGGAACTTACGAATGGTAATCACCGGCCCATCCACCGTGACAGGCGGAATCGCCACATTTACGCGCGAACCGTCCGGCAGGCGGGCATCGGCGGTGGGGTTGTCGCGATCCACCCGACGGCCGAGCGGCGAAAGAATCCGATCTATCAGGCGTAGCAGGTGAGCATCGCTTTCAAACTGGAGATCGTTCAAGCGGTCTTTCGCGCCGCCGCAGCGGTGA
>CAYUUJ010000456.1:0-2718 GCA_964447845.1 uncultured Anaerolineaceae bacterium | reverse complement strand
GCGCCTCCACCGGAGGGTTCACGGATTGCCTGCTGCAAGGCGGCGCGGCCAGGGTCTACGCCATCGATGTGGGCAAGGGAATCCTGCATTGGAAATTGCGCAACGATCCACGCGTGGTCGTGATGGAAGAGACCAATGCCCGGCATATCGATTCCCTGCCTGAGCCTGTTACGCTTGTGACAGTGGATGCTTCATTTATTTCCTTGAAGATCCTGTTGCCGGTTGTAAAAGGCTGGCTCGCTGCGGATGGCTCCGCCGAGATCATCGCCCTGATTAAGCCGCAATTTGAAGCAGGCAGAAAAGACGTCTCAAAAGGAGCCGGCGTGATACGTGACCCTGAGATCCATCGACAAGTTTTGCAGGATGTTCTGACTTTCGCGGGTACCCAGGGCTTGAATCTAAGCGGGCTGATCCGGTCGCCGATCCACGGACCCAAGGGGAATCTTGAATTTCTGGCCTGGCTGGATGTAGGGCGGGAGCCAGCCTCGCTCGAAGAAGCGATCGATAAAGCTCTATGAAATTTTCCAGCGTCAATGACGAATGGGTGGTTGGCCTGGCAGCGCTCGCGGTGGCGGGCTGTGTGGCTTTGCTCGAGTTGCCGGTGATCATCAGCCATTTCATGGTGGATGACTCGTTTTACTATTTGGAGATCGGCCGTAATATCGCTATCGGAAAAGGTTTCACATTCGACGGTCTGCACATCACCAATGGTTTCCAGCCCTTATATCAATTCCTGGTGGCAGCGGTTTTCCGGCTGACACAGGACAACGAGGCCGGGATTCGATTTGTCAAAGCATTGGAAGCCGTTATTTTGGCAATGGGTGCGATCCTTTTGTTCCGACTGGCCTATAAGTTGACCCATAGTCGCGGTGCAGCGTGGATCGCCGCAGGGGTTTTATTTTTACCCGGGCCATACGGACATCCATTTGGCAAAGGACTTTTTATCGGCATGGAATCGGGCATTAATTTCGTGATGCTCCTGTTCCTGCTGCACATGTGGATAGAAAGCATGAACGGACGGAAGCAGGCGAGGTTTTTCTTTTTATACGGCCTGGTCATCGGGCTGACCTTTCTGGCCCGCCTCGATAATATCTTTCTAATTGCAGGTATTGCGATCCACCACGTATATTTTCTGAGAAAAAAGGATTCTCCAAACCTTTCGAATCTGCTGGTAACCGCAGCAGTCAGTTCCGCGATCGGCATATGCTATTTATTGTGGAATTATTTTCAGTTCGGGGATATTGTTCCGATCAGCGGCCGCGTGCAAAATTGGGTTTCGCAACAACGAAGTGCGCAATTTCTGGCTCTGGGATGGTTCGACTGGGTTAAGAACACACTTTGGTTCATCTTCGATATTAAGCCGGTTGCCTTGCTTCCTATTATTGGGATATTTGGACTGCCGATGCTCGTCCTCATCCAAAAAGTGACGACGCGCTCAAGTGACGCGAAAGCACTCTACGATGCCCGGCATTTTTCTTTCCTTCTCGTTTTATGGATCACGTCTTTGTTTAAGGTTTCTTATTATTCCCTTTTCCATCAATATCCCCGCAGCGGCGATTACTGGTATTACGTTCAAGAGGTGATTCTGTTCGCGGTATGTGCCGGTTATGTCTCCGGGTATGTGTTTGGGCGTTTAAAGGATGCGCGCTGGGAAGTGATCGCGCGATATGGTTCGTTGGGCTTGATGGCGCTCAGTTTATTTTCGATCCTGAATACGAAACCTGTTTTTGAATGGGAGCTTGCATCTTATACCGTCACGCGTGATGTAAGCCGGTTCGTGAACGAGGAGGCTATCCTCGGAGCGAAGGACGCAGGCGTCCTGGGATATTTCCTTCCAAATCCGGTGGTGAACTTGGATGGGCTTGTGAACGATGAACGATTTTTCGAGTATCTGAATTCCGGCAGGGTCGGGCAATATGTGCTCGAAGAGGACATCCAGTACATCCTAAACCTGTCGGCCCCAACCTCGAACGATATAGTGACGTCGCTAACGAGCCCCATTCGGCTGGAGCTTGTTTACCGATCGGAAACGCCTGTCGTTTCAAAAGATAACCGGGTTTACAAGATATACCGTGTGATCAGATGAGCGCGTAAAACCGTACGATATAATCCTTGCGTTTCATGAAAATTCTGACCGTTCTGACCTATTATCGCCCTCACACCAGCGGATTGACCATCTATGCCGAGCGCCTGGCCCGCGCCTTCGTCAAACGCGGCCACCAGGTGACCGTCATGACGACGCAGTACGATCCGGCCCTGCCGCGTACGGAGAGCATGGACGGCGTGCAGGTCATCCGCGTCCCGGTCGTCATGCGCATCAGCAAAGGTGTGATCGCGCCGACCTTCGGCCTGGTGGCAACCAGATTGGTTTGGGAGCATGATGTGGTCCAAATGCACCTGCCGCAGTTCGACGCGCCGGGTGTGGCGTTGCGCGGCCGACTTTACGGAAAGCCGTCCGTGCTTACCTATCATTGTGACGTTCTCCTTCCGCCCGGTCTCTTCAATCGCTTTGTGAACGTAGTGGTCGATTTTCAGAATAATATGGCCGGGATCCTATCGCACCATATCGTGACGTACACGCAAGATTACGCGGACAACTCTCCGTATCTTTCGCGTTACGCTTCGAAACTGACACCCATCCTGCCCCCGGTGGAGTTGCCGGATCCCGGTCCCCAGGCGGTGGAAGCGTTCGCCAGGGACCACCAAACCAGGGAAAAA
>CAYUUJ010000455.1:0-2720 GCA_964447845.1 uncultured Anaerolineaceae bacterium | reverse complement strand
GCATCCGATCCGAGAGATCCCTTGATCTCGCGATGGTCGCTGGCACACTCATCATACCGATGCTGACGGCCTTTCCCCTAAAATGGCTGGAGCCATGGCTGCATACCGTGATTCCCACAGACGGTGCCTCCGTCCAGGGCATGGCTTCTTCTGACATCCTTACCATCGGCATCGTACTGGCGATCATGTTCCTGTTCTCGATCGGGATCGGCTGGTTGTGGCATCGAACTCTGTGGTGGAAGATCGCCCTGCTCTTCTGGATTCCATTCATCGTCCTGTTCACCACTTTCTTTACAAACAGCGACGGGTTTTTCACCGGGGTTATCGGCTCATTGGGATACTGGCTCGAGCAGCAAGGTGTCGAGCGCGGCAGTCAGCCCTGGTATTTCTACGCCTTTGTGCAATTGCCCATTTACGAATTTCTTGCGGTCCTGGGATTTTGGCTTGCGATTTTCCTCGGCTTGAGCCGCAGGCCAGTCGATACCACCGTCGAACAGGGCAACTCGGAACCTTCGACCGTGAACGCCAATTTCCCGAATATGTTCAGCTTGCTGGTTTGGTGGAGCGTGACCAGCTTGATGGCATTTTCGATCGCCGGGGAGAAGATGCCCTGGCTGACATATCACATCGTAATTCCCATCGTCCTGCTCACCGGCTGGGCGCTCGGTCAACTCATAGAAACCACGGACTGGGCGGGACTGAGGCAGCGTCGCGCATGGATCGTCCTGGCATTGACGGTGGTGTTCATTGCCAGCTTGAGCAACAGCCTGTTTTCTTTGATCGGTGATAAACCGCCTTTTCAAGGTCAGGAACTTAGCCAACTACAAGCCACGAGCGCATTCCTGCTCCCCACACTGGTCGCTATCGCCAGCGCAGTCGGTCTATTCGTGCTGCTCAAAGATTGGTCTGGCAGCCAGATCGCCCGCGTGGGCACGCTTACATTCTTCGTACTCCTGGCTGCATTGACGGTGCGCGCATCTTTCAGAGCTGCCTACATCACCTATGATGAAGCCACAGAATTCCTGGTGTATGCGCATGGCGCAACCGGGATTAAAGATGTGATAAATCAAGCTGCGGAAATATCCGAACGGACGACCGGTGGAATGACCATCCCGCTCGCTTACGATGCGAGCGCGCCCGATACGGGTGTCTCCTGGCCTTTCGTCTGGTACCTGCGCGATTTTACGGACCAGCGGCCTTTCGACCAGCCAACCCGCGCTCTGCGCGAAGCAGTCGTGGTGATCGTGGACCAGAAAAACTTCGACAAGATCGACGCTGCCCTCGGTCCCGGATATTATCGAATAGATTACATCCGCATGTGGTGGCCCATGCAGGATTATTTCAACGTGGTGAGCCCCCGCGATTCGGCTCTGCCCTTCGACGAGACCTACTCCTGCAAAGGAGTATGGAGTGTCTTTAAACTGTTGAAGAGCCGCGATTTCTCCCGGGTTTGTAACGCCTTCACAGATGCGCGCATTCGCGCCGGTATCCTGGATATCTGGCTGAACCGGGATTACAAACTGTATGCAGAAGCCACAGGTCATACCGACCTCACAGTTGCGAACTGGCAGCCGGCCGATCAAATGCGCTTCTATATCCGCAAAGACGTCGCTTCCCAGATCTGGAACTACGGGGTGGGTCCATCAGAGGTGGTGGATGTTCCGGATCCGACCGATGGGAAGATCATCAGCCTGGACGCAAATTTGATCCTGGATACAAACTTAAATCCAGCCCTCACGTTCCACACGCCCCGCTCGCTTGCTTTCGCCCGCAATGGAACGCTTTACGTGGCTGATTCATTGAACCATCGCATCCTGCATCTGGACACGAACGGCCAAATCCTGCACCAGTGGGGTTCATTTGCCGATGGAATCGCCTCCCCTGCCCTGCCGGGGCAATTCAACGAGCCGTGGGGCGTTGCCGTCGGGCCGACCGGAGCGGTCTACGTCACAGACACCTGGAACCATCGGGTTCAAAAATTCTCCGCCACCGGCACCCCCATCAAAACCTGGGGCACGTATGGTCTGGCGGAGACGCCTGATTCGTTCTATGGACCCCGTGGCATCGCGGTCGATGCCCAGGGACGCGTTTACGTCGCCGATACCGGGAATAAGCGCATCGTCATCTACGATGCGGACGGGAATTACATCACTGAGTTCGGTTCCGCTGGATTCGATCCGGGTCAGTTCGATGAACCGGTGGGCGTCGCCGTCGATTCGGATGGCCGGGTTTATGTGGCAGATACCTGGAATCAGCGAATCCAAACTTTTCTGCCATCCGCCGATGGGCTTACCTATCTGCCTGACCGGTCGTGGGATGTGTATGGCTGGTTCGGACAATCCCTGGATAATAAGCCCTTCATCGCCGTCAATGAACAGAAGCATGTTCTCATTTCGGACCCGGAGGGGTATCGCGTGATGGAGTTCACCGAGCAAGGTGAGGTGGTGCGAGTTTGGGGCGATTACGGGGATGCACCCAATTCGTTCGGCCTCACTTCCGGCATCGCGATCGATCCTCAAGGCAATGTCTGGGTGGCGGATCCCGCTTTCAACAGAATTTTAAGATTTACACTTCCATAAGCGACGAAAATAAACGGCGTTCAGTGAACTGAACGCCGTTTATTTTGTTTTGACCCGCACCTGATCACAGAGAAAATATTTGTGGATTTAACCCTGGTGGTATAATGCGCCCGTGCAATTAATCAGAGCGGACTACTGCCT
>CAYUUJ010000454.1:0-2721 GCA_964447845.1 uncultured Anaerolineaceae bacterium | reverse complement strand
CTTTACATTGCCCAACCCCCGCTCTACCGCATAGCCTATAAAAACCAGGCGCGCTATGTGTATGGTGAAAAAGAGAAAGACAAAATGATCAAGGAGCTCGGCGCCGGTGAGAAGGCCACCATCCAACGCTACAAGGGTCTCGGTGAGATGAACCCGGACCAGCTCTGGGAGACGACCATGAACCCGGCCAACCGGACCCTGCTGCTCGTGACGGTGGAGGACGCGGCCGAATCAGACCGGACCTTCGACATGCTCATGGGCGATGCGGTGGATCCCCGCCGACGCTTTATCCAGACCCATGCCAAGGCGGTCAGGAATCTGGATATTTAGTCGACTAGTCGACGATCCGGGCATCCAGAACTTCACCGCGAAGACGCGAAGCACGCCAAGAGGTCGATTAAACCTCTTCGCGCCCTTCGCGTCTTCGCGGTTTAAAAGGGTATTTAAACCTTTCCGCTTTGTCATGAAAGTACCATGCTTCCCTACCGGGCTGGTGGAGTAAAATTTAAGGTAACCGGAGACCTCGGAGCTCTTTTATATCACTCTCGGCTCCAGGGTCATTTGAAAAGACCTCCGAGGTCTGGGCAATGCCATGCAGCGAAATAGCGCGCTCGTTAACCGGGCTCTTCAGATCATCGTCTTCGTTTACCAGGCTGTGGCGGCGGCCGTTTTCATCGCCGCGCTGTTCCTGGCAAACTGGTGGATGCGCGCACCGTTCATGGGCGCGTTTTACGAACACACCCTGATCTTCAACGGGACCGGTCCCAGCGATCCGGCTGAGGCTGAGGCCTGGGATCTCTACAACCAGGGTATGAGACTGGGCGACCAGTTGATCGCCGTCAACGGGGTGCCTGTCCGCACCACCGAAGAAGTATTGGATGTTTTGAGTGGCGCCACACCCGGCATCCTTCCGACCAGCGTGGGTTTCAATCCCGGCGAGACCATCCCGGTCACGGTGCTCAAGGCCTCCGGCGAGGAGCTGGTGCTGGATGTTAAACTGGCAAGTTTCCCCGAAGCCGACCGCACAACCTATTTCATTCTACCCAGCATCCTGGGTTTCATCTTCCTGGCGATCAGCCTGTGGATCTTTGGCATGCGCCGCTCGGAAGCCGCGGGGCGCGCCTTCGCGCTTTTTGCCTCGTCGCTGGCGATCGTCACCAGTTCACTCTTCGATCTATACACCACACACAATCTCACATATTTATGGACGCTGGCCTGTGCGCTGTCCGGCGGTGCATTGATCGACCTGGCGCTTTCCTTCCCGCAGGAAGCACGCCTCGTTTTTGGCCGCCCGTATTTGCGCTGGATCGGATTTATCATCGGGCTGGTTCTAAGTTTCAACGCCTTCACTACATTATTTAACTTCGAGCGGCCGACCGCGTATATCGGCGCCTGGCAGATCATTTACCTGTTCGTGGGGGTTTCGGCATTGTTCTATATGCTGGTCAATATTTATTACGCCATGACCGCGCATTCTCCTGTTGTAAAGACGCAGTCGCGCATGATCCTGATCGGGGCCACGCTGGCCTTCGCCTGGATCGTCGTCTGGCTGATCACCAGCCCGATGAATTTATTTTCGTTCACCCCCTACATGTTCCTGCCGGTGGTGCTTTTTCCGCTGACCATCGGTTACACCATCCTGCGTTTCCGCTTCCTGCGCACCGATGACTGGCTGCGGCTCGGTTTTGTATATTCATTGCTCACGGTCATGGTGGTGGGAGGCTACGCCGCGCTGGCCAGTGGGCTGGCGATAATCTTCTCCACCCAGCTTTCCAAAATTGCCAACAATATATTCCTGGTTGGCGGATTCGTATTCATCCTGGCCCTCATTCTGGAACCGCTGCGGACCAAACTGCAGGAATTGGTCGACACCACTTTCTTTCGCGGACCGCGCGCCTATAACGAACGTCTGCGGACCTTCAGCCACCAGCTGACGACCGCCCTCGACCTGGACGCCATCGGGCGCATCCTGCGCGAACAGATCGCGCCGACCCTGACCCCTGAGCGGGTGCATGTATACACCTACGAATCGATCAACGAACAGTTCGCGGCGCTGCTGGGCGATGACGGCCGTCCGACCAGTGATATCCGCTTCGGCGCCGCCAGCCCGTTGGCTCAATATTTCGCGAAAGAACGTTTGCCGCTCTACCTGGACGGCACCACATTGCCGGACGCGTTGGATGCCGAGCAGTCCCGGCTTACGCTGCTGGGTTCCCGACTTTTTATTTCCCTGCCGGGCAAGGCCATCCCGTCCGGTTGGATGGCACTCGGACCGCGCAAATCCGGTCAGCCGTACACGCCCCGGGATCTGACCTTCCTCGAGAATCTCAGCGACCAGGCCTCGGTCGCGATCGAACGTGTGCAAACCGTCGCAGACCTGGAGCGTCGCATCCAGGAGATGAACGCGCTGGCGCGCGTCTCGCAGGGCGTTAACGTCACGCTGACTTTTGATGACGTGCTCGAGCTGATCTACGCGCAGACCTCGCAAATCATCCCCACTTCCAATTTTCATATCACGCTTTTCAATCGGGACAGCGATTATTACTATTACGGTTTTTATCTGGATGACGGCGAGCGATTGGAAGACCGCGAGAATCAACCTTTCCCATCCAATTTGGGATTGGCGCCTGAGGTCATTCGCAAAGGCCGCCCGATCCTCACGCAGGATTACACGCGCGAATGCCGCACGTTCGGGATCACGCCTGATCATGACAATGTATA
>CAYUUJ010000453.1:0-2723 GCA_964447845.1 uncultured Anaerolineaceae bacterium | reverse complement strand
ACGCGGCGCATTGTGCTGGCGCTCGACCCGGACGTGGCCGGTCAAAAGGCCGTGCTGCGCGGGTTGGAAGCTGCACGGCAGGCCATGGATCGCGAAGGAGAGCTCGGCTTCGATGCGCGCGGCCTGCTGCGCAATGAAGCGCGTTTGCAGGCCGATCTGCGGGTCGCCTCCATGCCCGAGGGGCTGGACCCTGACGAGCTGGTGACGCGTGATCCCGATCAGTGGAAGCAATTGATCGACGGCGCGAAACCGATCGTCACGCACGTGATGGAAACACTCGCCGCCGGGCAGGATCTGAAAGATGGCAAGGTTAAGAATCGGATCGCGGCGCAAGTCCTGCCGCTCATCGAAGATCTGCCCAACGCGCTGGAACGCGACACGTATCGTCAGCAGTTGGCGCGTTTGCTGAAGGTGGATGAACGCGCATTGTCCGGCGCGCCCGTTTCCAGTCCGGGAGTGAGGCGGCCGCGTTCGAAAGCAGGCCAGGCCGTCGTCTCGCAGACGTCGTCCATGGCGGACGTTCATCCAACTCAGAAAATCGAATCATACTGTCTGGGTGTTCTATTTCGCAGACCGGAGTTTTTATATCGATTGGACCGTCAATTGCAGGAGGCCGGGCTGGGTCCGCTGGCCCAGGATGATTTCGAGTATACTGACCATCAGATGCTGTTCCGTTTGATCCGCCAGTCGGTGGAACAGGATGAGGCGGATCATCATCAATTCGTGGCCGTCCATGTGCCGGAAACGCTGGGCGGGTTGACCAAAGACCTGTTAACTCAAACCGAAAAACTCGAACGTGTGGATGAAAAATTATTGGAAGAATTGTTCCGTGCCGTGATCAAAATGCGGCGCCTGGTGGTGGATCAGAATATTAATCAACTGCACTTTATCATGCGCGAAGCCCAGGAGGACGGGGATTTGAGGGTGAAGAATTATGAAGAATTGGCGGTCCAGCACAATAACCTGCGAAATAACCTGGATCGCGCGCTGCAACGAATGAGCACACGCCGTTAGAGATTATTCCTTAATACCTTTTTTGTACACGGATGACACGGAGCCTGCGGCGGAAAAGCCTTTAAGAAACCGCCCTTATTCCGCCGCAGGCTCCGCGAAATCCGTGTACAAAAGACTCCTTGACCTAATCATACGAAGTTGATGAAGAATCAAGAAACACTTTCTTAGAGATCAGCACATGCCCGCCAAACGCAAGGTTAATTCCGATAATGGCCCGCGGCCTCCAGGCAGGAAGCGAGGCGCGGCTAAACCAGCCCGTCCCTTGGAGGATGAGCCGGAAGCGGTCGACGCGCTCGATAAAGGCTTTGAGAACGAAGCCGCAGAAGACATTCCCGAACCCGACGAATCTACATTGGTGCGCGAGGAGGAAGACCTCGCTGAAGAAGATCCGCTGGCTGTTCGCACACCTGAGGTGGCCGCGGAGCTGGCCGAAGACCCTGTGCGGCTTTATTTGCGCGAGATCGGCCAGGTCAAGCTGCTCGATTCAGACAGCGAGTTCCGACTGGCCACGCGCATCGAAGCGGACCGCATGCTGGGCGCGTTTATCCAGCGGCCGCGCCGTCGCAGCGTTGAGCCGATGTGCGATGCCTATCACACCCTGCTGACTGAACTCATCACTTCGTGGGAACGCCTGGAAGAGGATGCCGCCGGTCTTAATAATGAACTACCGGACCTGGCCCTGCTGTTGACCGAAGCACAGGCCTTGCGGGTGGCCTGGGAAACCGATACGCCGTCTTATGTGCGCGCCTACCTGGATAACGAGATGTGGGGCACCGATCCGCGTTGGGATAGCATGGTTCGCAAAGCGTACAGCGTGTACCTGTGCCTGTACCTTCTCCCCGAAGAGTACTTCACCTGGCTGTTGACGCATATCCAGAAGAAACATTCGCTACCCAACGTGCGCACGTTGTACCGCAATCTGCCGGCCGAGAACGTGCTCGCGGCTCAACTGGATGGCATCGACGCCCGTGCCGAGGAGGCCAATCACGCCCTGATCCGCGCGAACCTGCGCCTGGTGGTCAGTGTGGCCAAGCGCTATCTGGGGCGCGGCATCTCCTTCCTCGATCTGATCCAGGAAGGTAACATGGGATTGCTGCGCGCCGTTCACAAGTTCGACCCGCGCCGCGGTTTTAAGTTCAGCACCTATGCCACCTGGTGGATCCGGCAGTCCATTAACCGCTCGATCGCCGAGCAGGCGCGTACGATCCGCATCCCCGTGCATTTATTTGAATCGATCACGCGCATCCTGCGTGCCCAGCGCCAGCTTACCCAGCAGCTTGGCCGTGACCCCAGCAACGGGGAGCTGGCCCTGGAAATCGGATACCTGCCGGCTGCCGAAGTGCAGGCTGTGCTGCGCGCCCAATCGGAGGGCACGCCTCTCCCGCCTAATCTACAGCGTCATCTGGAAGTAGCCACCCAAAAAGTGAATCGCATCCTGCGCTCGGCCGAGGAGCCGGTCTCGCTCGAAGGGCCGGTGGGGGACGAGGATTCGAGTCAACTGGGCGACTTCATTGAAGATGAAGACGCGCTGGAGCCGATGGACGCGGCGGCGCGCGAGATGCTGCGCGAGCAGGTGCGGCATGCGCTGGATGCCCTGTCTGAGCGCGAACGCCAGGTGCTCGAACTGCGTTTCGGTCTGCAGGATGGAAAAGATCACACGCTCGAGGAAGTCAGCCGCTATTTCAACGTCACGCGCGAGCGCATCCGTC
>CAYUUJ010000452.1:0-2753 GCA_964447845.1 uncultured Anaerolineaceae bacterium | reverse complement strand
GACACGGCTGAAACCGAAACCCCGGGCGGTAAGATAAAATTCAAGATCTTGAAAATCGAGTGACCCAGTTTCCTTTGAGTAAAAAAAGACGGCCTCGCGAACCCGCGAGGCCGTCACAATTTTTCAGCCGCTCTTTGGCCAGATCGCCAATTCGAGCGTGAGGCGCTCAAAATAGCTGTCTGGTGGCATCGGACCCTGGCCGTATTCGAGGTCAACGACCGTGGCCAGCAATTGCAGAGTTTGGGTTTCAAGGATGATCTGTTTTTGCCCCTCAACCAGGACCAGCTCCCCTTTCGGCTCGAGGCGGCCCCGAATACCCATATCGCTAAACGCATGCGCACTCATCAAGACCTTGGTGGCGGTTTTGATATCGTTCTTATCGAAAAGCCAGATCTCCAGGGCGGTGACCTTTTTGGGGTCACCCACGCCGATCGTCTCGGATACTCCCACACCATATTCACCCAGGAATTCTCCGCCCTGTGTATCAATGCTGAAGGATTCGTCATACAGATCGTCACCCAAAACATAGGTGGTCATGGTCTGGGTTATGGGCGGAGCCAACCCAAGATCTTCGAAATTGGTTTTCTCCGTCTGACGTGTGATCTGCGCGCCGTGCATCACGGGAGTTTGTTCACCGGAACTGCGGACCGCCAACAGCCGCCGTAAAAATATAAAACCTGCGATCACTATCACCAGCAATATAAGTATTCCGCCTACGCTGATGATCAGGGTGCTGAACGAACTGCCCCCGCTAGGAGCAGGTGTACCTTCACCGCCGGGTGTGATCGACCCGGAATATTGTTCGATCACCTGGCGGAAAATGGCGATAACGGCGGGATCCAGTCCGCGGGGATCGGCTTCGATGATCTCCAGGAGCAGGGGAGCATTCGGGCCGAGACTTTGCCAGCGACGGACGGCCAGGTCCAGGTCCTGGTTGACGCGGAAAGAGTCGATCGTCATCCGCAGATAGTCTTCCTGGTACGAAACTCCCATTTGGGAGGGTGGGACGTCGGTCCATTGCACGGGTTGGACGTTCCATCCCCAAAAAAGGCCGAAAGCAAAGCCAAACAGCAGGGCGATAATGGCCAACACCAGTGGACGCTTCGATATATTTTCGATGACCTGCATGCATGACTCCTTGAGAATCGTTAATCCACTTGATTATACAAGAAAACTTAGCGGGACTCCATCAAGTATATAAACCGTTCAGAGTCTCGGACAGCCTCTTTTTCCCGTATCTCAAAATGTTCCCCAAAGGCGGCCTCGAAGCCTTCCCGAGTGTAACTATCAAAAATATCGGTCCGGCTTAGCAAAAGTTTCCGGACCTGGCTGTCGGATTTAGGCACAAATTCGATCACCAGCCGCTTGGATAATTTGGCAAAAAACTCCGCCAGCTGGGGCAGCGGCACGTTGTTTGAGATCGCCAGGTGATGGATAACCGCCAGCGCCAGGACTAGATCCGCCGGAGCGCGTTGCTCAAGGGAATCACGCTCGCGGTGAGCCCAGCCCAGTGCGGGGCTTGGATTCGTCAGATCGAGCTGCAACGGGAGAAGATTTTCATCCCGTTCGGATTTCATGATCCGATAATTTTGCTCGACTGCAGCCGGGTCAATATCGAAAGACACAGTATATGCCCCAGCCTGGCTTGCAATTCGGCTGAACACCCCGGTGTTGGCGCCCAGGTCCCACACCAGCGCGGGATGGATGTGCTGCACCCAGCCAGTTACCAATTCTTTTTTGTGATCAAAGGCTATGTCTGAATAATTCGTGATCTGATAGTAATTTCCCCATTCAGTCCCGGCGGGTTTCCAGTTCAATTTCTGGATCGTTTTTTCCAAACTCTCGATCAACCCTAGAAAGGCATTCTGGCTGATCTCACGGCCGGTCATTTTGCTTTTCACATCCGCATCCGCATATCGGGATTGAGCGCCGGCATGGATATGAATATGCGTGAGCAGACCGAAATCCGTTCGCGTCCGGAATGGCAGCAGCCGGCTGGCGAGATCCAGCGGGATGCCATCAATGAAATTACGCAGCAAATGACCCAGACGGACGTCCACATGCGCCATTAAAGCCAGCGGGGCCAGAAAGTGTTGACAGAATTGCCGATACGCATCCCAAGGCCGGCCGGGTCTGTAGGTTTCAAATGAGAGGCTATCGATCAAAATTGGCCGACCACGCAAATATTGAATGTTATACGCACTCGCGTCCTTCAGCGACATGCCCGTCTTGAGAGCTCGTTTTTGGATCGAGAGGGTTGCCAGCGCGGCATCTTTCAACTGGCCGAACGACCATTCATAGGGATAGGAAATGAATGGGACGCGCTCGGGCTGAAGGATCTTGAATGCCACGGCCTGCTGATCGTCCACGTCGCGGGAACCCGCCCCTGTGCGTGAGTCGGCTTCAGTATGCGGGATCATTAGACCAGCTTTAATCAGCTTGTCGTACAAGCCCGACTCCATGAGTCGGGCGTAATCTTCAGCGTAACTTTGGTTGACTTGCCGGTAGAGTGTTCCGCCGCTTGAGAACAGGAACCCGGCGGGGTCCCGAAATGAAGCGCCGACTGATTCAGCTTTTGGCATCGTCCGCGTCATCATCGTCTTCGGGCTTGGTCTTCCCGCCGAACATTCCTTTGATCTTGCTCCACGAAGCGCGCAACGCAATGCCAATCCCGAGCAGGGAGGCGATCAAGATCTGAAGGATGAAACTACCTGAGCCGGGATCGAGATATGGAAATTTAGAATACAACATAG